>JAFDFW010000468.1 GCA_019309605.1 Deltaproteobacteria bacterium
TGACTCGATCCAGCTGAGGTAGTCGTTGTAGCCGACCGCCTCATGCCGAGCTTCGATCCGGCTCGCAAGTGCCTTCATCGCATCGACGGTCATCGGCTCACCGGCCGCCGCCCGCTCAGCAAGCGCCTCAGCTTCCGCCGATGCACTCCCTGGCATTTCCTCCGGCTCCTCACCGACACCCAGGTACGCAGCCACGACCTTCTCGATGATCTCGATCGCGTTGGCCCGGCTGTCCCTGATGTTGCCTTTGCCCGTCAACACGTTGCCGAGTCCGAATACGCCGGGGAGGCCATGAACCTCGCCGGTGTCCCAGCTGTCGTAGTGGTAGAGCTCGCCCTTGGTAGGGATGCCCTCGATGGGCCTGGGGATGCTGCCAATCGAGCTGATCACCATCGGGGCGCGCACCTCGAACTCGGTGCCTTCCAGCCCGCGGACCCGGCCGTCGACGACCTCGGTTTTCTGGAAGCGAATCCCGGTCAATCGGTCGCCCTCGACGACCGTTCCCATGGGCCGCGAGAGCTCTTCGAACTTAACGAAGTACTTACGGATGACGCGATCCATGATCTTCACCCGCGCCCCCTGCAGCTTGGCCAGCTGTTCGGGAGTCGGATTGTCGGCACTCGCCAGCGGCATGTCTTCCTTGCGGCGCCGGTAGTAGAGGGTGCATCCCTTTACACCGAGCTCCTCGGCCGTGATGCCATGAGCCTCGAGCGTTCGCGGAATGCCTTTGATCTCCATCTCGACGATGTCGACCTCGATGCCCCGCGCCCGCAACGCTCGCACGTAGAGCTCGAGATTGACGATCTTCACTACGTCGATTGACGCAAGCCCGCCGCCAACCACCATTGTGCCGTCCGGCACGTCGAAGGTCGGCCCGTCGTAGCCCTCGTCTTCGTAGTGGTTGAACCAGTAGACGAACTCGTTCTGGTAGACGAGCCCGCGCCCGTCGTAGGCATCGGCTCCTTCGACGGGCAGCGCACGGTCGCGCCATGCACCGTTTGCGAGCACGATCGCACTGAAGCCGACGTCGCCGTAGAGCTCCGCCCATGGAAGTTCGCTGCCGATTTGCGTCTTCGGGACGAAGATCACCTCCCCGCTACCGAGGTTCTCGTTGATCTTCTTGTACTCCTTCGCACGCAGCTTCTCATGCCAACGTGGCAATCCGTCTTCGATCTTTCCGTACGGCCGCGCACCCTGTTCGAACACCACGGGGATTGCCCCACGCGCGGCGCAAGCTGCTGCGGCCTCTGACCCAGCGACGGCTCCCCCGATAATTGCCACGACTGGCTTCGGCTCCGTCGCGTCGCTCAAAGCTTGAAGCGCGTTCACGGACGTAGGTCTAGCCCGATTTGATGCATGGAACAACCGCCGCGCTACAGGAAGGGGGATGTTCTGCGAACACCGGTGCTCTGCAAGTCATCGCTGAACTGATACTCGGGATCGAGTAGATCGTTGATACGATCCATGACGACATCGACCGCGCCTTGAAACTTGTCGCGATGCGTGTGCTCCGCTTCCATAGAGAACGGCGCGTAGTCCTCGTCGATGTGAAAATCCGAAAGATCCTCGTAGCGAATTGGATCTCCGACCCGGTACACGATCGTGCCTGATTTTCCAATCGGCAGTGAGCGAGTGTAAACAAGGTCGGATCCGTTACAGCCGATGGGGACGATGGTCTTCTTGTAGCGGAGCGCGACTTGCATCATGCCGATGCGGCCGCGTGGCAGTCGGATCGACCGTGTCCCCTGCGGGAAGACGAGCAGGTCGAGCCCGAGCTCGAAAGAGCGCTCGTTGAGCCGGACGAACTCGACCATCATCGCCGCGAACACTCGATTGACCGCGACGGCATACGAACACTCGCTCGGGTCGAAGTCTATGCCGAGGATCTTGCGCTTGATCTTGAAGAGATCCTCCGGAACTGCGGACACGTCGACCGTCCCTGGGTCCTCGCCTGGGGCGGATTCCTTGTTAACGAGCGCACGTAGCGCGTCGTACTCGGCCTGGGTCGGCCGCCTCTCCATCGTTAGCGTGAAGTCTTTGGTGATGATGTATCCTCGGGACACCGTGGGAAGGTTGCTGGTGAGTTCCATGAAGGTGCCGACGAAAGGGCTTTCGTAGTTCTTCCCCTTCACCCAAACCGTCATGAAGCGCTGCTTCAGCTTCCACATCCTGTACATGAAGGGGAAATAGTTGAAGCGGTCCGTGTGGTTCATCGCGTAGATGACCGGCTCGTTTGGTATCTTTTCGATTCCCTCGACCTGAATGTCGATGCCAGGCAGGTACTTGTAGTTCGGAGTCAGGACCGTGTGGCCGAAGAACACTTGGCCGATCGGTCGCTTCATGAGCCGAATGCGCTTGAGTCGTGGGAGATCGAGCATCGGACGGATACGATCTGCTCAAAAGCCCGCAGCTTGTCAATTGGGAAGCCGCAGTCGCTCCGCGACGCGGGTGGCGAGCGCCATGATCGTGACCTGGGGGTTCACGCCGACGGCCGTTGGAAAGAGGCTTGAATCCGCAACGTAGCAACCGGGCAAGTCCCAGATCTCTCCGTTGAGGTCCACCACGGAATGCTGCGGCGTGCTGCCCATTCTACATGTGCCCATCAAGTGAACCGTGAAGAGCTCCATCGTGCTGCGTGAACGCTGCGTGCGCCCGATTTGCGCGAGATCGTCGACGCTGTTCGCCACATGGAAGTTGCTGAACGGCAGGATCACTTTTTCTGCCCCCATTTCGAAATGAAGGGTGGCGAGATGACGAACACCTCGGAGGAAGCGGTCGTGGTCGTACCGGGTGATGGTGTATCTCGCCATCGGCGCGCCAAAGCCCCGGGTCACTCTGCCCGCGTGGGAATCCTCCACGAGCACGCCGGTCATCGCCATGGCGTTGTAGCGTTTCATCAGGTCCATCGCTTCTTCACCAAGGAAAGGCATCTGTGCGCCGACCGAGCCCGGCGGGACGGCGTTCTCCGCCATCAGGATCCCCTCGTCGCGAAACTCCCGGATCTGCCCACCCTGGCTTACGCCCTGCCACGCGTACAGATCATGGGGGTAGATCGCGAGCACTTTGGCGTTTGGGTGGCAGAGAAAGTTCTTGCCGAGCTGCCGGCTCGGTCTGCCTACCCGATGGCGCAGAAGCTTCGCGGGTCCGTGGGTTGATGGCGTTTCCGAACACGCCGACGCAACGTCCCCCTTCGATCCACAGGCGGTGCGCGCGCACTTCAGTGAGGCAACGCGCACCCCGCGACAATGCACGCGGCATGTAGCTCAGAAGGGTCGATTGCTTCGCGCCGGTTGGGCATCCCGTGAGGCATTGGTTGGAGCCGACGCAGCGATCCTGTGCCCGGTGATTCTGCTCGTATCGCCAACCGAGGCGGCGAGCGCCTTCTTCGAGCAGGCGGCTGTCTTCACCGACCGAGGAGGGATGTTGCGGCTTGGCGTGGATGCGCTCCTCCACCCGGTCGAAGAGAGGCTCCATCGCTTTCGCACCGAGG
>JAFDFW010000469.1 GCA_019309605.1 Deltaproteobacteria bacterium
GAGGGCCCAATCGTAGGGCTGGAAAACCACTTCAAAGTCGGCGCTTTGCGCGTGCTCCACCTCGGCCGCCACCTCAGGCGTAGCGAACGCCAAGATGAAGTCTAGGATCGTCGCGTCTCGTCCCAGGCGCCGAGCGTGCTCCTCGAAGTCGGCCTGATACCAGTCGAAGATCGCCGACAAGTGGATCTCCTTGGCCGCCTCGTCGACACGCACATGGGGTGCGCTGGAGCAGAAGCCCCGTGTCACCGCGTCGAGTTGCTCATCGAGCCGCGCGGGTTCGAATGCGTACGGCATGAGCGCTGGGCATGATTTCGAGGCGCAATTTATTGCCGCATGAATGCGCGCGTCGATGAAGCCGCGGATCACTTCATGCTCGAGGCCGTAGAGATTGGCCACGCGGCCGTCGAGCGGGAACCGCAGACCGTAGAAGAACCCGAACCCGGACCGCGGATCTAGCCAGCCACGAACATCGTGGACGGTATCGAGGGGCCAGTTGTCGACGACTGCAAATAGGACGAGCGCGTTGTATGCGTTGATGTAATAGGCGAGTCGCTCGGGCTGAGTCGTGAAGCGCTCCGGAGTCGCGCGCGGGCCGAACTCAGCGAGTGTCGCAACAAACCGGCGCAAGTCGCCCTCCTCAGCGCGGACCGTGTCGTAGTCGATGCCATCCGGGCGCACCCATCGGCCGAGCGCCGCATTCCACCAGGCGTAGTCGAACCCGCGCTCTGGCTGGTCGAGTGGTTTCGCGTCGACTGTAACCGAGCGCAGCCCGAGCGCCTTGACGGTGAGCATCCCCGTGGCCCCGATGACCAATGCGATCAGGACCACGACCGCCCACCAGCGCCCGTACCAAGGCTTCGACCGTGCGCTCACAACGGGAGTATTGCACGGCCGCCCAAATCGTTACATGCCTTCGACCAACGACATGTCGAGCACTACGATTTGGCACAACCCTCGCTGCAGCAAGTCGCGCCAGACGCTGCAGCTAATTCGAGATCGCGGCATCGAGCCTACGATCATCGAGTATCTGGGCTCACCGCCCTCGGCGGTGGAGCTGACTGACGCATTAGAGGCCCTCGGCATGGAGCCTCGAGACCTCATGCGGAAGAAGGAGGCGCCCTACAACGAGCTGTCGCTTGGCGATGACAGGCTGACCCACGCAGAGCTCATCGCCGCGATGGTGGAAAACCCGGTCCTCATCGAGCGGCCTGTGGTTTTCCGCGGCAATCGCGCCGTCGTCGGGCGACCCCCTGAAAACGTGCTCGAGCTCCTCGACTAAGCGGGGGAGCTTGGTTCGAAAGCGGAGCGGACGGCTGCGGAGTTCAGGTCCGACACCACGATGCTCGCGCCTGCGGTTTCCAATTCCGCACCGTCGTAGCCGCCAGTACTCACCGCGACGCACTGAGCTCCGATCGCGCGCGCTGCGGCCACGTCGTACGGTGTGTCGCCGACCACGACGACGCGCGCTGTTCCCCTCTGAGCGCCTGTTCGTTCCAGACCACGCTGCAAGCCTGCGCGCAGAAGTTCCGCGCGATCGGTATGGTCGGAGCCGAAGCCCCCGAACGAGAAGAACGAATCGAGTCCGCCGCGGGCCAGCTTCGCGTAGGCCGCGCGCTCGGTGTTCCCGGTTCCTAGGCCGAGGATCACGTCATCACGCGCGGTCAATTCTGCAAGGAGTGACGGCACGCCCGGCAGCACCTCGAATGCGGTGGCGAGCTCGAGTTCGCGCGGCAAATGGGCGACGTAGCGCCGGAGCACTTCGCGAATCAATCCGTCATCCGCAGTCACGCCATATTGCATCAGCGCGGTGCGAACGATCCAAGGATCGGTGCGCCCCGCGAACTCGACCGACTCGAGGCTGACCTTGCCATCGAGATCGTTCAGCACCTCCCCGATCGCGAGCTCGACCGAACGCCGTCCTGCCCCGCCTGCGCGCAAGAGTGTTCCGTCGATGTCGAACAACACGATGATGGGAGGCATCGCCCAAATGTAGCAGCCACGCGTTTTCATAGTAGGCTGCGCGTGGCCGATGGACATTCACCTTCTCGCCAAGCTCCCCCTCTGGCTTGCAGCCTTCCTGCTTTCGCTCACCTGCCATGAGGCGGCGCACGCGTTCGCCGGCAAGCTTGGCGGCGACTCGACCGCGGCGAATCAAGTGACCCTCGACCCGTTGCCGCACATCAAGCGCGAGCCGTTTGGCGCCCTAGTCGTCCCCATTTTGTCGTTCTTCCTGCAGGGTGGCGGCTGGATGATCGGCTGGGCCAGCGCACCCTACGACCCCAGCTGGGCCGCCCGTCATCCGAGACGCGCAGCAGGCATGGCGGCGGCGGGGCCGGCTGCCAACTTCGCGCTCGCGCTGCTCGCGGCACTGGCCATGCGGGTCGGAATCGCCACCGGCTATTTCACCCTGCCCACCGAGGGGATCAGCCTCGAAACACTCGCGGTCGCGCCGTCCGGAGTCGCCCAAGGATTGGCTCTCTTCTGTAGCGTGCTCTTCTCGATCAATCTGATCCTCGGCTGCTTCAACCTGATTCCCCTACCCCCGCTCGACGGGTACGCCATCGTCCCACTGGTGCTGAACGATCGCATGCGAGACAAATGGTTCAGGCTATTTTCCGGCGGCGGCGCGCTCATGGGGCTGATCCTCGCCTGGGTTCTTTTCGATCGCTTGATGCCGCCGGTCTTCCGAACGGCCATCGGGGTGTTGTACTCGGGCATCTAGTTGGCCTGAGCAACCGGCTCTCGTGCTAATCTGAGCGCGTGGGTTGGGTTGGGGTGATTCTGGGGTGCGCGCTATGGCTGACCGCCCCGGTCGCGTTGGCCGATGCAGCCGACGCTCACTACCGGCTCGCGAAGACGCTTCGCGCTGAGGGCCGGTACGAGGAAGCGCTCGCGGAGGCTGAGCTCGCGGTGGCCGCAAGGCCGAGCTACGCGCAGGGGCATCTCACGCGTGGCTCGATCCTTCGCAGGCTCGGACGGTACGAAGAGGCGTTGAAAGCGTTCAAGCGCGCGATTCAGCTCGAACCCGAGGACGGGCGGGCTCAGGGCCTCGCGGGCGCAGCGCTGCTTCGGCTCGACCGTCCCAAAGAGGCAGTGACGTACTTGGAGAAAGCGACGGCGCTCGA
>JAFDFW010000061.1 GCA_019309605.1 Deltaproteobacteria bacterium
ACGCGCAGTCGGACGCAAGTTCCACCGCATCAGCCTCGGTGGCGTCCACGACGAGGCCGCGATTCGTGGGCACCGGCGCACCTACGTCGGCGCCCTCCCCGGCCAGGTCATCCAGGGGATGAAGAAAGCCTCCACGATTAACCCGGTCTTCATGCTCGACGAGATAGACAAGGTTGGGCACGACTTCCGCGGCGACCCTGCAGCAGCGCTGCTCGAGGTGCTCGACCCCGAGCAGAACGACACCTTTAGCGACCACTACCTCGAGATTCCATACGACCTCTCGAAGGTGATGTTCATTGCCACGGCCAACGTGGGCGACACCATCCCCGCACCGCTTCGGGACCGCATGGAAATCATCGAGATTCCCAGCTACACCCGCCGCGAGAAAGCCGACATCGCGCGCGTCCATCTCATGCCGAAGCAGCTCGAGGAGCATGGCATCCGGCCCGACCAGGTCACCCTCGAAGACGCAGCCATCGATTCGATCATCGATCACTACACCCGTGAGGCCGGCGTTCGTAACCTCGAGCGTCAGATCGCAAGCGTCATTCGTGGCGTCGCCGTGAAGGTCGCGGAAGGGGAGGAGGGGCCGTGGACCATCTCCGACGAAGAAGCGCTGCGGCCTTACCTTGGCGCCCCTCGCTTCAGCTCGGAGGTCGCGGAACGCACTGCAGAGACCGGCGTCGCCACCGGGCTCGCCTGGACCTCCGTGGGTGGCGAGATCCTCTTCATCGAATGCACCAAAATGCACGGCACGGGCAAACTTCAGCTCACCGGCCAGCTCGGCGACGTCATGAAGGAGTCGGCGCAGACGGCAATGAGCTATGTCCGAACGCGCGCCAAGGCGTTTGGGATTCCTGAGGACTTCCTCGATAAGAGCGACGTCCACATTCACATCCCCGCCGGCGGAATGCCGAAGGACGGGCCGAGTGCGGGCGTCACCATGATGACCGCGATCGTCTCGCTGCTGACGGGTATTCACGTGCGCCACGACGTCGCCATGACGGGCGAGATCACCTTGCGTGGCCGCGTGCTTCCGGTCGGCGGAGTCAAAGAGAAGGTGCTTGCCGCGCACCGCGCGGGGATCAAGCGCCTCATTCTTCCGGAGCGCAACATCGCCGACCTCGATGAGGTTCCGGAGGAGGTTCGGGAGACCCTCGAGTTCGTGCCGGTGTCCAAGATGGACGCCGTCCTGGCGAACGCGCTCCTCGACCCAGATCGCCTCAAGCTCGACCTGAGTGAGCCGCGCCCCGACAAGAGCGAAGCCGAGTCGGTCCACGCCGCCCCGTAAAATGCCTTCGGCACCACGGGGCTCTGGCCCCGCAAAACACCGCCGAGCTTTGATGGGACGAAGCCCCGTGGTGCCAACGGCACTTTGCGGGGTAGTCTCCACGCATGGGTGAGATCAAGACTACGGTCCTGGGTGCGGGTTCGTGGGGCACCGCCCTGGCGAAGCTGCTTGCGGACCAGGGCTATCCGACTCGGCTTTGGGCGCGCCGCAAGGTGATGGCCGACGCGATTCGGGACGATGGCGAAAATCAGGCTTATCTGCCTGGGTTTCCGCTGCCGGACACGCTCGAAACCACGGCGGACCTGGAATACGCGCTCGACGGTAGCGACCTCATCGTTTCCGTGGTGCCGACCCACGGGTTACGCGAAGTGCTCAAAGACGCCGCGCCCTTGTTCGGCACGAAGGCTCCGATCGTCAGTGCCACCAAAGGCATCGAGGTCGACAGCCTCATGCTGGTTTCGGAGATCTTCGAAGACAACCTTCCCGAGTCACAGCACCGGCAACTGGCCTACCTGGGCGGTCCGAGCTTCGCAAAAGAGGTCGCCGCCTGCCTGCCAACTGCGGTCTCGGTCGCGGGACACGATGCGGACATAGTGGCCGCGGCGCAAAAGGCCTTCACGACGGAACGCTTCCGAGTCTACAGCACGGACGACGTCGTCGGCGTCGAGCTCGGTGGGGCACTCAAGAACGTCGTGGCCATCGCGGCGGGCATCGGGGACGGCCTCGGATTCGGACACAACACCCGCGCAGGGTTGATCACACGCGGACTCGCCGAGATCTCACGCCTCGCGATTGCGAAAGGCGCCAACCCGCTCACGCTCGCAGGCCTGAGCGGAATGGGAGACCTCGTGCTCACTTGCACCGGAGACCTCTCTCGAAATCGCAACGTCGGCCTTCAAATTGGGCAAGGGAAGTCACTCAAGGAAATCCTGGGCAGCATGCAGATGGTCGCCGAAGGGGTGCGCACCGCGAAGAGTGCCAAGGCACTTTCCGAGCGCGACGGAGTCGATATGCCGATCACGCATCAAGTCTACGCGATGCTCTACGAAGACAAGCCGCCCCTGAAGGCCGTGGGCGACCTGATGACCCGGCCGCTGCGGGCCGAGCGCGAGTAATGGAAGGCGGACGCTTTCGACTGGTCTACTTGATCCTCGTTCCCGCGATCCTCGTTGCCGCCGGAATCCTCGGTTACTACACATTTCTCTCTGCGCGCGAGCATACCGAACTCGGCGAGCAGACCATCGCCCGATCGTTGCTGTCGGTAGCTCAACAACGCGTCGAGCGCATCGAAGGCTACATCGACATCGCGGACCACACGGTCTTTCGCCTCGTCGATCCGAACGACTCGAGCACGATCGACACGGTTTGGCTGCCCCAAGCGGCGGCCCAGACCCCGAGCGTGACGTCGGTTCTGTTGATCGACCAGGACGGAAACCTCATCCAGTGGGCGAGCCGGCAAGATAAGAAGGCGCGCAGAGCGTTTCTGCGCGTGTTCCGGCAACATCTCGTAAAATCCCTCGAGCTGGACGCCCTGGATCCCGGCCTGCTTCGCCACGTCCACGAACAAATCGACGATCAGAGTTACCTCCTGTCGTACAAGGCCTACGCAACGCTCGCGGGCCAGATTACGTACATCGTCGCGCATCACGACACGCGGTACTTGGTCGAGGAAGTGTTCCCGATGATGTTCGCTTCCGGAGAGACGAGTCCGCTCTGCGACATCGTCGACGAAAGCAACCAACTGGTGTTCGGTCCCGATCTCTCCGAAGCCGGCGTGTATACGGTCCACCACCGTTTCCCCACCACGCTATACCGATGGCGCCTGCAGGTAGCGCCGCGTCAGGCCGAGCGCCTTCAAGCGCGGGGACGCTCTCGTATACGCGGCGAGGGGGCCCTGCCCTTGATGTCGTTTGCGATCATCCTGCTCAGCGCCATTTTCTTCATCTACGCCGCGGAGAAGGAGCGACGCCTCAACCAACTGAAGAGCGAGCTGATGGCCAATGTGTCCCACGAGCTCAAGACGCCCCTCTCGGTCGTTCGGATGTTCGCCGACATGCTCCGCTCAGGTCGTGTGCCGAGCGACGAGCGCAAGGTCGAATATCTGGACATCATTTGCCGGGAGTCCGAGCGCCTCACGTCACTAATCGACAACATGCTGGATTTCTCCGCGCTCGAAGGTGGCAGGGGGCCGTATCGGTTGAGGCGGGGAGACCTCGGAGCGGCTGTCGACCGCGCACTCGATGCGTTCCGCTACCGTAGTGAGCAGGACGGCGTCGAGATTCAGCTGCAGAGGTCAGACGAGCTTCCGCCCGTGCTGATCGACCAGGAAGCGATCGCGCTCGCAGTGATCAACTTGCTGGACAACGCCGTGAAGTACGGCGACCAGACGCCGGTCGAGCTCGAGCTCACAGTCAAACGCCATTCGGTGGACGTCGCGGTCCGTGACCACGGACCCGGGTTTCCGGCCGACTCACTCCGTCGCGTGTTCGAGCGATTCTATCGAGGACCCCACACCAGCCCAACTCGGGGCTCGGGGATTGGGCTATCGTTGGTCAAGAACATCGCCCAGGCCCACGGGGGGCGAGCCTGGGCCAAGAACGCGGCCGGGGGCGGCGCCATCGTCGGCTTCTCAATTCCCATTGCGTCTAGCTGAGCGGCGCGTCTTTGCCGCTCCACCCGAGTGAGGCTATCTTCGCGACGATGCCAGAAGACGAACGCGGAATTCTGCTCGTCGAGGATGATCCGGCTCTCGCGCTCGGCCTCTCCGACAGCCTGAGGTTCGAGGGGTACCGGGTCGTTCACACCGCCAAGGGCGAAGAGGCGATTGAGCTAGCGGCTTCCGAAGACATCGGTTGCGTGATCCTCGACCTGATGCTGCCCGACATCAACGGCTATCAGGTCTGCGAAACGATCCGCAAGACGGACCCGATCTTGCCGATCCTCATGCTCACGGCGCGGGGCCAGGAGTCGGACAAGATCCGCGGCCTCGAAGCAGGCGCCGACGACTACGTCACCAAGCCTTTCGCCATTGGTGAGCTGGTCGCGCGCATCCGCGCACTATTCCGGCGCGCGGGGCGCTCAGTGCGGCCTTCCCAGGCAGAGATCCGCATCGGCGACATCAACGTCGAGACCGGCTCCCAGACCTTGACCCAGGGCTCCGAGACGATGCATTTGTCGTTTTACGAGGTCGAACTCTTGAAGTTCCTGTGGGAGCGCCAGGGCGAGCCGGTCTCACGAGACGAAATCCTCGAAAAAATCTGGGGCCTCGAAGCCGGCCCGAACAACCGCACCGTCGACAACTTCGTCGTCAAGCTGCGGCGCAAAATCGAACCCAAGCCCGACCGCCCCGTGCATATCCTCACGGTCTACGGCATCGGGTATAAGCTCGTCTGTTGATTGGATGGGAACCGGGGTCACCACATTCCTTTGGTATGGGCTGTGCGGCGGCATCGTTGCGCTCACGATCGTCGTGGGTATGGGCCTTTTCATGTGGGGAACTCACCGTGAGAAGCGAAATCACCGGAAACTGCCGCCGTCTTGACCTGATGCAGGCCGGTCGTTACAACCAAGCCGCTTGCGAGCAAATGGAGCTGGACGAGGAGAGTCTTTGCCGCGAAAAGAACAACGAGGCGGCCTTGGCCGCCGGCTGGCAATAGGCATCTACTCAATTGCCTTGGCCTACTTGGTCATCGTGGGCTTCGCCTCGGTCATTCCGCAGGTTTTCTGGCCTGAAAGCGATGACTCGTTCGACCTCGACTGCCCCGATGGCCTGCAACTCCTCCGGCATGAGGTCGATGAGCTGCGGCTGGCGTACCTGGCGACCAACGAAACCGACCCTTCGGAACTCCGAGTCGCCCTCGAATCTTGGGATCTTCGTCTAAACGCGCTGGCCAAACGGTGCGAAGAGGACCAAGTACTCTTGCTCAATCAATACCGACACCGTGTCGAGCTCGGCCTCGAGAGGTACATGCGTGAAGACGCGCCTCTCGCTAATCGCGTCACCGAGGCGCTGGGCTCGAAAGCGGAACCCCAATCACCCGAGACACCGGAGCCCACTCCATGACCGAGACGCCCGAACCCGAAGAGGAAGGCGCCCAGACATTCGCCGATCTTGGCATACGTGCCGACGTGCTCGAAGCCATCGAAGAGATGGGTTGGGAGACACCAACTCCCGTACAGCGCGACTCCTACCCGCTTGCCATCGCAGGGCATGACATCATCGTTCAATCTCGAACCGGCACCGGCAAAACGGGCGCGTTCGGGATTCCGCTGGTCGATGGACTGCTCTCGGACGATGGGGACGAGCAGGCACTGGTGCTAGCGCCAACAAGAGAGCTCGCGCTTCAGAGCGCGCGTGAAATCGCCAAGCTGGGCGCCCGTCGCGGCATCGACACCGTCGCCGTCTATGGCGGCGCTTCGTTGGAGCAGCAAGTTCAGGCCCTCGAGAAAGGCGCGCGCGTAATCAGCGGAACGCCTGGACGCGTGCTCGATCACCTCAAGCGTGGGACGATGAAAGCATCGCGACTGCGCGTCTTGGTGCTCGACGAAGCGGACGAGATGCTGTCGATGGGCTTCGCCAAAGAGCTCCACGCAATCATCGAACTGCTCCCCAAAAAGCGTCAGACCCTACTCTTTTCGGCAACCGTCGACCGAGCGATCAAGCGTGTCGCTGAAAAGCACATGACCGACCCGCAGTTCCTCGGGCTCTCCGGAGACCACGTAGGCGCCCTCGGCATCGAGCATTTCGTCTACATGGTGAGTGGCGTCGGGCGCGTAGCGAACCTGATGACAGTTCTAGACACGGAAGACCCGGAGAGCGCGCTCATCTTCTGCAATACGAAAGCCGAAACCGAACAGGTCTCGGCTGCTTTACAGCGTGCGGGCTTCAATGCCGAGTGGTTGAACGGTGACCGGCCGCAACGCGAGCGAGAGGAAGTGCTTGGGCGTGTGCGCCGCGAGGAGCTTCGGTTCTTGGTGGCAACCGACGTCGCGTCACGCGGTATCGACGTGTCGCACCTCACGCACGTCATCAACTTCTCCCTCCCGGTCAACGTCGAGCAATACGTTCACCGCACCGGGCGAACCGGACGCGCGGGACGAACCGGCACTGCGATCACGCTCGTTGACCCGACCGAGCTCGGCATCCTCTACTACCTCCGACTGCAGTACCGAATCTTCCCCGTGGAGAGAACGCTCCCAAGTGAGGGCGAGCATCGGACCCGGCAAGAGGCCGACCGGATCGCAATGATCGACGCGGCTTACCCCAAGGTTCCGACCGAGAGCGAGCTCGCGCTGGTGCGACGCTTCATGACTCACGTGGACGCGGAGCGGATGCTCGCGGGCTTACTGGGTGCCTTTTTCGGGGCCGAGACGGAAGACGTCGACAAGGTTGCCGCGTCTCGGCGGCGGCGCGGCAAGGAGCACGTCGACGCCCACAGCACCGCCAATGGCAATGGGCAGGAGCCGGCGCCCGAAGAGGCCCCAACGGCGACGCTGTATGTAAACGTAGGTCGCCGCGACGAGCTCAAGGCCTCCGAGTTGGGCCGCCTCCTGCGAGACCGTACGGGCCTGAAGCGTAACGAAATCGGTCGTATACGAGTGCGCGACAAGCACGCTCTGGTCGACGTTCCAGAGGACCGAGCCCAGGAGGTCATCGAGTCGATGGCGGGCGCTGTACTGAAAGACCGGGAGCTCGAAATCGAGCTGGCGAAGAGCGACTGACCCCGTAAAATGCCTGCGGCATCACGGGGCGGGCCCCAGAGGATGCCTGCGAGAGGGCGGGGGCGGGGCCTCCAAATTTGGGGACTGGTGCCCCGGTCGTCTATCTTGATCTGCGTAGATGTCGGAGGGGATTGCGTCGTCGAAACCGGAGCCGTCAGGTTTGCACCCTGGGGCTGTGGTTGGTGGAAGATTCGAGGTCATCGATCAAATCGATGAGGACCCGCAGGCGGTCGTCTGGTCGGCGAGAGACCAGCAGACCAAGCGCGCGATTCTCGTTCGTGTCATCCGGCCTGATCTCGTTTCTTCGGAGGCGGCGCCCGATTTTCGTGAGGCCTGCCGCACTGCGGCCACCCTTTCGCACCGCAACATCGCGCGTGTCTTTGGCGTCGGCCGGACCCCCAAGGGCGAGCACTTCATCGCGGGTGAATGGATCGACGGCACTCGTCTCTCGGATTTCATTCAGGAACGCGATGGGGCTCCGATCTCGTTGAGGGGCATCTACAACGTCGTCACCCACCTGTGCAGCGCGCTCAGCTACGCCCACGAGAAGGGACCGCACGGAACACTTCGTCCCAGCATCGTTTGGGTCACACGCGGCGGACGGGTCAAAGTTCACGACTTCGGGGTGGGCCAGGTGCTCCTCGGCTCCGCCGGTTCGGACGCCTTCAAGAGCGCCGACCACGCGTGCTTGGCGCCTGAGGTGAAGCGCGGCGAGCCCGCTACGCCGCAGAGCGACGTGTTTGGGCTCGGAGCCATCCTGTACGAGTTGCTGACGACGCGCTCTCCAGGGACCGACTTCGTTGCACCGTCGCACGTTCGAGACGACATTCCCGCCGAGATGGACGGCATCCTGTTCCAGTGCTTGGCACCCGATGCCAAGGATCGTTTCGATTCGCCCGAAGCCGTGCGCAACGCGCTTCTACCCTTTGTCACGCAGGCCAACTCACTACCTCCCCCCGCCGAAAACGGTGTGGGCGTCGACATCGATCTTGGCTCGGTCCTGCCGCCTTCGGACCTCGAGATACCCATGTTTTCGCTGCTGCCACAGCCAACTTCAGCTCCGCCGCCGCCACCCAAGCGTGGCCTGATGAGCATGATCAACCAGCTCTCCGCCGATACGAAGCAGCGCTGGATGGTGGCGCAAGACAAAATGGACCACGGGCCGTTCAACGCCCGCGAGCTCATCGAACGGCTGAACGTCGGCGGCTTCTCTGGAGACGACCTCACCTTCAATACCGACACCCGCGAGCGCAAGCCGCTCCGCGAGTGGCCGGAGTTCCGCGAATTCATCCTGCAGCGCGAGCATCAAGACACCACCACCGCCGAACAAGCGGCCCGCGTGAACGCGCATCGCTCCGAAAAGCGCTCTTCGGCCATGAAGTGGCTCATCGCCGCGTCTGTCATCGCTCTGGTCGTAATTTCTGTCGGTGGATTCCTGCTCTCGCGCTCGAGCGACATTCGCGAAGCAGCATCGACTGAGCTCGGCGATCTCTTCAAGCTCGGCAAGATCACCACCGGCGAAGCCGGTCTCCTCCCCGACCAACCCGTGAAGCGGCGCAAGCGCGGCTCGAGCGCAGCTCCGGCGGCGAAACGCAGTGCCGGCTTCTTCAGCTACAACGAGGCAATGAGCCAAGCCATGGAGATCGGCGACGCATCTCAGGGCGGCGGCGAAGGCCGACTCACAGGCGGACAGGTGGCCAGCGTCATGAACCGCAACCTCAACCGCTTCTACGGTAACTGCGTCGTCCCCGAAGTGAAGAGCGGCGGCAAGCCCGGAAACGTCAAGGTCGACCTAGCCATCGCAGGCAACGGCTCGGTCCTGGGCGCGACGGTGCACGGCGGCAGTGCCGGATTCCAGGGCTGCATGGGCCAGCAGATCAAGGGCGTCCGGTTCCCGACATTCGGAGCGCCCCGCATGGGCGCGCGCTACAACTTCACCGTCAACTGATCGAAGA
>JAFDFW010000470.1 GCA_019309605.1 Deltaproteobacteria bacterium
GGCGTTCGTACCCCGTTCGTCAAAGCGTTTGGTAAGTTCCTCAAGCTCGACAGCATCGACTTGGCCGATATCGCGGTGAAGTCGCTCCTCGAGCGCACGGATCTTGCTCACGAGGAGATCGACAGCATCGTTTGGGGTGGCGTCATTCTGCCCGCGCTCGCGCCGAACATCGCACGCGAGGTCGCGCTGGACTTGCGTCTCCCGCCGAGCGTTGAAGGCATGACCTGCACCCGTGCGTGTGCGTCTGGGCTTCAAGCGGTTACCCTTGCGGCGGCGGCGATCGAACGGGGTGAGGCCGACGTAGTCATTGCCGGTGGATCCGATTCGACGAGCAACGCGCCGCTCAATCTGCCGCAGAAGGCGGTGCATGCGCTTGCGCCTCTCGCGTTTGGCAAGGCCACCCCGGCGGACTACCTAGGGGTCCTGTCGCAGATGATGCCGATTACAGAAATTCTCCCGAAAATGCCCAAAATCGCGGAGCGTACGACGGGCGAAGTCATGGGCGAGTCCGCAGAATCGATGGCCCGCCGCAACGAGATCACGCGCGAGGCGCAAGACCATTTCGCGGAACGATCACACCATCGCGCCGCCGCCGCGATCGCCTCGGGCCGTTTCGACGATGAGGTCACCCCGGTGGAAGCGTTAGGTGGCTGGGTCTACGCCGACAACATTGTGCGTGGCGACACGACTTTCGAGAAACTGTCGAAGCTCCGCCCAGTGTTCGCGAAGGACGGAACCGTCACGGCCGGCAACGCATCGCCGCTGACCGACGGTGCGGCTGCGGTCCTGCTGATGAGCGAGGACAAAGCGCGCGCCCTCGGATACAAGCCGCTCGCGGCGTTGCGCAGTGCGCTCGACCGCGCGGGCATGGAGCTCGAGGACATGAGCGTTGTGGACATGCACGAAGCGTTTGCCGCCCAAGTCCTGTCGGTCACCAAAGCCCTCGCGAGCAGGGGCTTTGCCGAGGTGAGGCTGGGCAAGAGCAAGGCGGTCGGCGAGATCGACGAAGACAAGTTCAACATTCACGGCGGCTCGCTTTCGATCGGACACCCATTCGGCGCCACTGGCGCTCGGATGGTGACGACCATGGCGAACGAGCTGGCGAGAACCGGCAAAGAGACGGCGCTGCTGGGGATCTGCGCGGCGGGTGGCCTGGGCGCTGCGGCCGTTCTCGAGGCAGTCCACTGAAGGTGAGCGTCCGTGCGGCAGTTGCCGTAGCGCTGCTCATCGCCTGCGCTGGCTGCACGAAAAAGGAGCCACGGGGGCCGGGCCGCGTCGTTACTCTCGACACCGACGTAGCCGGGCTGTCCGGGCTCACGCTGGACGAGCACGGAGCGTTTTGGGCTCCGGGTGAAGACGGCGATGCGGTCGTCCGGATCGATCCCGAAACCTTCGGAGTCACCCGCTACGCTGTCGCAGGGGGCTCGCCCAACACCGATCTGGAGGCCATGGCCTGGGTCGACGGCACGCGATTCATGCTCGGTACCGAAACCCAAGAGAGCGGACGCCTCCGCGACGTGGTCCTCGACGGCCGCCTCGATGCGGATCGATTCGCCGTGACTCCGGTTGGCCACCTCGACTACGCCCGGTGGCATCTAGCAGCACCAGATAACCGTGGCATCGAGGGGATTTGTCACGTAGATGGCGTGTTGGTTTTGGCGACCGAGCTGGTGGAAAGACAGCGCGGACGCCGTTGGGCACCCGTCGGCATGTTCGATCCGAAGACACAGACCTGGACCGCGCATCGCGTAGGCCTGACGAGCAAGACCGGGAAGCTTGCAGCGATCGATTGCCGGACGGCGGGCGGGATGATCGAGGTCCTCGCCGTCGAACGGCACTACGGCGTGTCGCGTCTCCTCCGGTTCAAGATCGCGCAAGGCCCCGAGGGGCAGTGGATCGAGCCGACCGTTGCAGCGGATCTGTCCGAGTCGGTCTCGCCGCTGCCGAACTTTGAAGGCCTCGCATGGATGAAGGACGGCTCTGCGGCACTCGTCACCGACAACAAACATCGTGGCGGCCCCCGCGAGCCGAGCCGGCTCTACTTCATCCCCGCGAGCGCGATTCGATGAAGCGAGCCGCGCTTGCCCTGAGTTTGGCCTTGGGAGTCACCGGAAGCGCCGGAGCCGAACCGATTGAGCTTGGCGACGCGGTTCAAGACCACGTGCGCGAGATTCACGCGCGCAATCCCGATCTCCGTGACGACGCCTTTTCGAAGATGGGCGGATCCAGCGTAGCGAGCAAAGCGTTCCTCTACTGTTTCGCGACGCCCCACGTCGATCTCGCCGAGCATCAGCATCTCGCAGGGACCGTCGACTACTTCAACACGGGGAGGCACAGCTCATTCAACCGCGAGAGTGAAGCCGCCGGCGTAAGCTGGAACCTCCGCTACGTCCTCCGCGGGCGCCCAGCCAACTTCCGCCAAGAGCTCGAGGACACGCAGGCACGATGGGCTTTCGTTCTGTTCGGCAGCAACGATGCACAGAACGAGAACGAGCGCGTCTACCTAACGCGTCTGGTGTACCTGATCGAGCAACTCGAAGAAATGGGCGTCGTCCCGGTCCTGGGCTCGGCTCTGCCAAGACGAAACGCCTACAGGGACCGCTGGATCCACCGCTTCAATGTGATCACCGAGGCCGTCGCCGAACACTGGTCACTCCCGTACATCGATTACCACGCCGCACTGCGCACCTTGCCGCGCAAGGGTTTGGCGCGAGACGGCGTGCATCCGAACGTACTGGGGCAGGGCGGGGTGCGAGCGGCTTGTCAGCTGACGGAGAAGGGGTTGCGGTACGGGAACAACGTGAGGAACCTGCTGACGCTGGAGATGCTCGAGGCGCTACGCACGACGATCGCTGACGCTGACGCTGGCACTGACGCTGACGCTGGCACTGGCACTGACGCTGGCACTGGCACTGGCACTGGCACTGGCACTGGCGCTGGCACTGACGCTGGCACTGGCACTGGCGCGGGCCTGCGGGCTCGCGGGCTCGCGGGCTGTGACTCGAGGTCACTCCGACCTGAAAGGGAACGAGATGTTTTCGTAGTATTCGACGCGTGGTTCACCACCTGGCCCGTCGAACACCACTGCGGCCGCATCAATCCGCGCATGGACCCGTCCGAGCTTCTCTCGGCGCAACCACATCGCGGTCGCGCGCCTCACGCGAGCGAGCTTCTTTCCACTGATCGTCGCCGCCGGAAACACCGGGCGCGCGCTCGCGCGTGAACGCACCTCGCACACGACCACCAACGAGCCACGTCGTGCGATCACGTCGAGCTCCAATCGGCCGACGCGTACGTTGCGTCCGCAGATCTGAAAACCGCGTTCCTCTAATATAGACGCGACGAGGTCTTCGGCTCGGCGAGCGAGCGCGGTCCTACTGTTCGACCTCGAGGAGCGGGTCGCGGATGCAGTAGCTTCCGCGGATCCCGTCGCCACCAGTCGTGAGGACCTCTTCGCAGAAGAAGCCGCCCGGACAGCCGCAGGTTGGAATCCCGCTTCCTGCTGGTGCACCACACCGGCACGAGCAGTAGACCGTGCGCTCGACTTCGTTTGCGGAGACGCAGGTCGAAAGTTGGCCTTCAATGTCTCGTGGGCAGTCGTCTTCTTGGAGGTTTCTCGGGTCACCTTGAAGCTCTCGGACGAGGCAGACCCGTGTTGCGCACTGGACCGAGCCCGTCTCGAGATAGGTCTCCGAGGCCAAAAAGCCGCCCTCGGGCACCGCTTCGGGCACGCATGGATCCCCCACTGCGCTGCTCGCGCAGCCCGATCCGGCCAACCACAGCAGCGA
>JAFDFW010000471.1 GCA_019309605.1 Deltaproteobacteria bacterium
GGATGTCCTCGCCTGTGTGGCCGGGGCGACCCTCACGCCCAACTACGAATCATCGACGGACCGTATTCCGACGAAGGGGTTGGCTCGTCCGATGGCGCCCGCTGATGTCACCGAGCAGGCGCTCTTCGACCTGGGTCAGCGGCCGCGCGGTGTCTCGGGCGGGCGCAATCGGTTCGCGTCCGTGCTGCTCAGCAGGCTCCTCTCGCGCCGCGCCGCCGTCAAGATGGTCAGCAAGGAAACCGAGCGCCTCTTCCGCCGATTCTAGGAGTGCCAGAAGCCAGTGACATCGCCAACTCGATCTGGAAGCGCGCGAAGCTCGTCCGAGACTCCGACAACGATGTATCCGATCCCGAGCTGCCGGCCGACTCGGTTTTGGATTCCGTGGAGCTGAATCACCGGCATCGCGCCCGAGCGCACGAGAACCACGATTCGGTCTGCGATGCGGGCAGCGCGTCGAAGCGCCTGACCCTCATCCGGTCCATCCCAGGCCTCGAGCCGGAAGTGGGCCGCCGGGCTGGCTAGACGGATGGCCTCTGTTGGCGGCGCCGAGGGCAGTCGTGCAAGTGCGACGGAATGGGTGCCCGAATCACCAATGGGATAAGGGCCCGATGGTGGAGGCGTCTGCATGGGATCCCGCTCGGTGGGTGGAGACTTCGGCGTGCCGGGAGTGGCGGCATGTGCGTTCGTCGGGAACCAGTCGTCGTTCAGTCGATGTGCAAACTCGTTGACGATTCCTGACTCATTGGCTGAGCCGCCGACAATCAACAGGCTTCCCTTGGCATGCGGCACGAGGTCGTCGAGTCCGGCAATCAGCTCGTCCAGGCCTCGCGGATCGTTGGGCCAGGATGTCGTCGCGAGCACGGGCCCGTTCCCCCAGAATGCGACCTCTGCGGCCGTCTGCAAATGGAGCCCCTTGAACTCGCGCCGCAAGACGAGGAACAGCGCGAAAGCAGAGCTCAGCATGACGACCGCCCCAAAGACGACCGTCTTCGCCTTGTTCCGTATTGGGTATTCCGGCACCGCTCCGGGGTCGAGCACGACGAAGCCGCTCGGAGGATCACGCAGCGCGTCTTCGAGCGCGGCTTCGGTGCGACGCAAGCCGCTGGCCAAGTTCTCGTTCACTTTGACATCAGCCAGCAATGCGGACGCTTCGCCCTCGATGTTCGAGAACGCCCCTAGGCGACTCTGTGCCTTGTCAGCCAACTGAGCGAGCCCTTTTTGGCGCTCGCGAAGAGCTGCCAGCCGCGACTTTGCGTCTCGGAGCTTTCCGTCCACGACTTGGTAGGTCGTGTTGGTTCCGACCAGGCCGCCAACGCTGGCGCTCGAACCGCCCCCAGATCGTAGCTGCGCGCGCAGTTGGTCCACTTGCTGCTGGAGTGCTTGGACGCGGGGGTGGTCGCCGGACAGCGTGGCTCTTGCGTTCACCAGCTCCTGCCGCAAGCGGTTGTACGTGGCTCGCTCAGGCGAGCTTCCCCCGGAAACGAGGGTCGTCTTGGGCGTGCTCGCCAGTACGGTTTCCAGACTTCTCACTTCGGCTTCCGTCGCTCGGATCTCCGACACGGCGAGCTCGCTATCGGCACGGAGCGTGGCGGCAGACTTGACCATCGACTGCTGCTCGGTCGAAAGATCGGCGATCCCGTGTTCATCGCGAAACTCATTGTATCGGCGCCGGGCCACTTCGACTTCGGAATCGGCCGCCTCGATGCGTTTCTCCCCGCGCGCAAGCTCGGTTTCGATCCGCCTCGATTGCCGCTCCTTGTGATAGGTCATGAACACGTCACTGACGATGCGAGCGTTCTCCGCGGCGCGCTCTGCCGTTTCACCCAACACGTCGATCCGTAGCGTGCCCGACATCAAATCGATCTCATAACCAATGCCGCTTCGGAGGGCTTGCAGGCTTCCTTCGAAGCCGATCCCTTCCGCGATCTTCCGAAGAACGGCCTCGCGCCCCAGGGCGTCGGCAGCTGGGGCGAGACCGTGGGTGTTGGACTGCACGCCGGCTACTTGCAGGTCGCCTTCGTACTGTAGAAACACGGTCGTTTGGTACGCACTCGGCATCATCAGCTTCACCGAAAGGAAACCGATGATGACGCTCGCCGCACCGATGCCGATCAGCAGCCGCCTGCCGCCCACCAACGCCCGTCGAAGTCGATACGGATCCACGGGCAACCCTGGGCGGCCTCGCCCGGTTGCTCCGTCGCCCTCGGATCCGGTTGTTTCATCCACAATCGGCATGCGTCCCTTTGATCAATACGCGTTCCGCCGGGAGCCGGACCCAAACACGGTCATGAAGATGATCTGCAAATCCCAAAGCAGACTCCAGTTGCGAATATAATCCAGATCGTGCTCGACGCGCTTTTCCATCTTGTCCAGTGTGTCGGTTTCGCCGCGCCAGCCGTTGACCTGGGCCCAGCCGGAGATTCCAGGTTTCACCTTGTGCCGGAGCATATAGCCCTGGATCTTGGTGCGGTAGAGCTCGTTGTGCGCGATCGCGTGGGGACGGGGACCGACGATGCTCATGGTGCCTTCGATCACGTTTAGGAACTGTGGGAGCTCGTCTAGGTTCGTGCGTCGGAGAAATGCGCCGAGCTTGGTGATGCGGGCGTCGCCTTCGGTGGCTTGCTTGATCTCAGGGCCGTCTTCGGTGACGGACATCGAGCGAAACTTCAGCACGTGAATCACCTCGCCGTTCAAGCCGTAGCGGCGTTGCCTGAACAATGCCGGCCCTGGCGAGGTTAGCCTGACGCCGATGCCGATGATCAACATAGGGACCGCGATGATCATGAGTATGAGCGAGCCGAGGACGATGTCTTCGAGACGTTTCAGCCAACCATCGACCCCGTAGAACGGCGTCTCATGGAGGCTGACCGTGGGCACGCCACCCAGCGCGCCCCACCGAGCGTGCAATAGGTTGAACGCAAAGAAGTCAGCGGCGAGATACACAGAAGCCGTCGTGTCCGAGAGCTCTCTCAAGAGCTCATTGATCCGCGGCTCAGCGCGCAGCGGAAACGCGATATAGATGAGATCGATCTCTCCGGACTTGGCCGCCGCGACGACGTCGCTCAGCGAGCCAGCACGCTGCCCGAGCGATTCGGGGATCGGATGGCACCGATGGGGAGCCTTTCATTTGAAGGGCGAGCCTTTCCCCCAACTCGGTCATACCGACGATCGCAGCGTTGCGGGTGTTGTACCCGCGAGCTCGGAGCTCGCGTAGCCACAGCGTAGTCATCGTGCGCCAGACTGAAACGAAGAATGGCGCTAGCACGAACCACGACGACACGATGACGCGCGAGAACTCCTCGGAGCGCTTCGAAAGGAAGAGCAAGAAGAGCAAGACCGGCACCACGCCGATGAACCAGCCAGCCCAAACGCGCGTCAGCTGAGGCTTGAGTCGCGCACCGCGCGCGCCTTCGTAGAGCCGGAGTGATTGCCCTATCACCATGAAGAGAACCGCTGCGATCGTTGCGGCGGTCCACGCCCTCTGGTCCCAAAGCGCGCCCCGAGCATAGGTGGGCAGCCACAGGGCCGCATAAATCAGCACGAAATCGATGAGGCGCATCAGCGGGGCGACCTCGGCATCCGCGCCGCCGCCCCAATCGGTGGGTTTCTTGCTCGTCATCGAGGGTTCGTAGACAGTATAGGCATAGCCGCAGCGTTTCTCACTTGAACCTTGCGAACATCACTTGAGCACGTTAACCACGAGTATGCGACGGGGCACGGCACTCGTTCTTTCGATTGCGCTCATCTCTGCGTGCGCGCGGAATCGTTTAACGAAAGCGCCGACGGTGCCGGGCGATGACCCGGCTTTTTCCGCGCCAGAGGAGGTTGTCCTTCGGGGGCTGGAGTCCGATCCCCCCGAGGCGCTCGCACTGCTTCCCGGTGATGTGGTCCAGCTCACAACGGTTTCGGCGAAGACACAGACGTTCGACGGCTTGATCGTCGACGCGATGGGTTCGCTCCACGTCCCGTTAGCGGGCGACATTCAGGTTGGAGGGAAGTCGCTCTCCCAGGCGGAGAAGGCTGTCGAGAGGGGTCTTCGACAGTACGATCGGTTCGTCCGCGCCAACCTGATCATCACCAAGCTCGACGGCCATTCCGCCTCCGCGGTCGGGGCCGTGACGACTCCCGGCCGGATCCAAGTCAGCCCGGGCATGCGGCTCGCCGACCTGCTCGCAGAGGCTGGCGGTCCCGCGCGGTCGATCTCCCAAGAGGTCCCTACGTTGGTGGGCAATCTGGATCTTGCGCGGCTCGTGCGAAACGGCGAGACGGTTCCCGTGAGCCTACCGCTGGCCGCCAAGGGGGACCCGAAACACAACATCCGCGTCCGCGCCGGTGATCAGCTCTATGTTCCTCCGGTCACGGAGATGCTGATCATGGTGTTGGGCGATGTCGGGACTCCGCAGCCCATCGCATACCGCAACGGCATACGTCTGACGGAGGTCTTGGCGCGAGCGGGCGGCATCGTCACGAGCCGCGGTGACCGCAAGGACATTCGAATTGTGCGAGGACCGCTCCGTGAGCCCCAAGTCTACACCACCAGCTGGAAGGACTTGACGGGTGGCGACGCCACAGATGTCGAGCTAGCGCCTGGCGACATCATCTATGTGACCAAAGCCTGGTACGCCAGCACGGCGGATGTGCTCAATGCGCTTGCTCCGCTCATCGCGCTCGCGAATTCGTTTGCCATCCTTGCTATAGCTGGCGCCATCGGCGGCAACTAGATGCATCAGCCGGTCTTTCAACGTCTGCTTGGCGTGCACGTAGAGACCGAGGAAGTCGACCCGCACTTGGTTGATGGCGGGCTCTTGAAAGCCGAACAAGAAGCAGTCGAAGGCGCCGCGCAGACGCGCATCGAGCAGTTCACCGCAGGCCGAGTCTGCAGCCGGATTGCGCTTGGGCGCCTCGGCGTCGCCGCGACGACGCCTGTTTTGAGG
>JAFDFW010000062.1 GCA_019309605.1 Deltaproteobacteria bacterium
CGACGACATGCCCGCCTTTGGCCCGGACAAAATCAGCGACGCCAACCTAGAATCCCTGCTGGCCTACGCCCTAACCATCGGCGCCGTAGCCCCTTAGGCTAGTTGTTACGGCAGAAGCCGTAGGGGATGAATTCGTCCTCTTCAGCGCGCGTACGGATGACGACTTCGCCGAAGATGAGGCAGACATTTGCCCAGCCCTCGTACCAGGGACCTAGGACGGTCGGATCGCGAGTCGGTACACCTTGATGTTCCGATCCGTCCTCTTCAGGTAGGACTTCATCTGCGGAATGGTGTCGACGATCTTCGGCCATAGGATCGCCTTCTCGGAGTCCGTCAGGCGCGCCGCGAAGACCTCTGTCTTCTTCGAGCCGAGTTGGATCTTGGCCTTTGGATTCGCGTCGAGGTTGTACGACCAGGCGGGGTGGTTCGCGGCCCCGAAGTTGCTCCCGATAACCAGAACATCATCCCCGTCTTCGGCGTACCCGAGCTGGACCGTCCGCTCCTTGCCCGACTTGCGGCCAGCCGTGGTGAGCACCAGCTGCGGAATCACTTGGGGTCCTACCGACGTGACGCGCCCTCCGCTGATTTTGTACAGAACCGGATCCAGCCGAGCGCAAAACGTGCTTGCAATCGAGCGGCCAGCCGGCGTGACAGAAAACCAATTGATGAAATCCCTGTAGCTCATCTCGCCTCCGTCGCCGCGTAGCCTATCACGCCCGCCCGTGGATGCTCCCGACCGACGGACAATTTAGCCCTTGGAAAAAGGGGACTGTCCGCTCTCTTAGAGGCCAAGCCAGCTGCGGGCGTCTAGGGGTCGGGTGCCTCTTCGGACTTCGAAGAAGAGGATCGCGTCGGGGTTGGCGGTGTCGAGCGTGCCTACGCGGGCGCTCATGCCTACCCAGTCGCCTACTTGGACGTCGGTGGCGCCTAGGCCTCCGTAGACGGTGTAGAAGCTACTGCCGTGGTCGATGATGACCATCAGGCCGTAGGCGCCGTAGTTGCGGGCGAAGGCCACTCGGCCGTCTGCTGCAGCGCGGATGGGTCCGCCTGGGCGTCCGTAGAACTCCAAACCTGCTGCGCCTTCGCGACTGCTTTCACCGATGCGCATCGATCCCTGAACCGGCAGCGCTAGCTGTCCGCGCATCTGGGCGAACCCGTCGCCGAGGTCATCCATGTCGCCGGACACGCGGATTCGACCGTAACTCACGTTATCGCTCGGCGCCGTTTGCGGCGCGCCTCGAAGCGCGTCCTGGAACAGTGAGGCGCTGCGCCGGCTGTGCTCGATCTCTTCCTTCTTGGCCTCGAGCTCCCGCAGGCCCACCTGGGCCTCCTCGAGCGCAGAAGCGAGTTGGTTCTTTTCGACTCGAAGGGCGGCGCCGCGTTCCCCGAGGAAGTCCATCGTATCGAGGTCGCCCTTCACCATTCGCGACAGCCGTTGCACTCGGGCGAGGTGCGCCATCAACGCGTCAAAACCTCCAGCGACCGGCAGCATCCCAGCGCGCCGAATGCGATAGAGGGCGCGCGCACGCTCGTGCAGGCGATCCTCGGCCTCGTCCCGCTTGTCTGCGAGGCCAGAAATCTCCGTGTCGATCTGTGCTTGCCTAGTTTGCGCATGTTCGACGCGGGCGAGGTTCTCAGCGATCTTGCCTTCCACCGCGGCGACATCCGTCAGGCCGCTAATCCCTACGTCCTGCTCCGCCCCAGCCCCCGCCGCAATAGCGAAGAGCCCCACCGCGGTCCAAACCCAGAATCTGCTCTTGGTTTTCATGTCACACCGAGAGATAGCGTCGCACCGACACGGCGCTCCCAATCGCGCCAATCGCGGCGCCGCCCGCCAGTAGGGCCACGAGCGTCCATGCCCCGAGGAAGACGACCCGGCTCCCGGTCAACGCGGCCAAGGTCGAATCGACCGACTCGTGGAGCGCGAGGTAGCCGGCCAGGAGTGCGAGGACTGCCAGAAGCGCCGACGCGAACCCTTGGAACATGCCCTCCAGAACGAACGGCCCTCTCACGAAGCCGTTGGTCGCGCCGCAGAGCTTCATGACTTCGATCTCCTGGCGTCGCCGCGCGACCGCCAAGCGAATGGTATTGCCGATCACGGCGACCACGCAGAACATCACCAGCAGCGCGAGGCCGAGCGCTAACATACGCGCACCCCAGAGTAACTGGTCAAGCTTTTGGAACCAGATTCCGTAGCTCTCCACGTCGCTCACCGCCCGAAATTGTGCGAGTCGCGTCGCGATCGATTCACTCCGTTCGCGGGTCACGCCCTGAACCAGCGTCACCTCGAGCGACGCCGGAAACACCTCCGAAGGAAGCCCGCTCAGGTCGGCACCGACGTCCGCCTCTTCGAGAAATGACTCGCGCGCCTCCGTCGGCGTCACGTGCGTCACTTCGTTGACGTCACCCAGGCCCTCGAGAACGACGCGCAACTGGGCGATGTCCTGCGGGTCCGCGTCGTCTTTCAAGAAGAGCGTGATACGCCCGCTCTGTCCCCATCGCGTCGCTGCCGCGTCGAGGTTGGTGACGCCGAGCAGCGTAGCCCCGAGGCATATGAAGGCGACGGCCAGGCTCGTGACCGCCACGATATACAACCGTCGCTCCTCGCGGAGCCCCCGCCTCGCCCGCGTGATCGCGTTCTTCACGTCCATTGTTTCACCCCACCAGCGTGTGAATGCCACTGCTGCCCTGCCAGTGCTTGAGGCCTTGCTGGGCCTCGGACACGCGGCCTTCGTCAATCGAGATCAAGCGGTGGTCCCGCTTGGAGATGAGGGAGTGGTCGTGCGTTGCGAACAGCACGGTGGTCCCCGTCGAGTTGATCTCCTCGAAGAGCGTCAGGATGTCGATCGCGAGATGCGGGTCGAGGTTGCCCGTCGGCTCGTCCGCGAGGATGAGGGCCGGCTCGGGCACGATTGCCCTGGCGACGGCAACACGCTGCTTCTCGCCACCGGAGAGATTGCTGGTCTGCTCGGGACCCTGACCGGCCAAGCCGACTCGCTCGAGCGCCTCCGCCACGCGCGATCGGATCAGCCGTTGCGGCATCGACACGATTTCAAGCGCAACGGCAACGTTCTCGAAGACCGTCCAATGGTCGATGATCCGGAAGTCTTGGAAGACGATCCCGAGGTTCCGACGAAGGAACGGAATCGACTTGTCGGTCAACCTTGCAATGTCACGACCGCAGAAGAGCACGCGGCCTTCGTCGACCCTCAGCTCACGGTAAACGAGCTTGAGGAGCGTGCTCTTGCCGGCGCCGCTCGACCCGGTGATGAACACGAACTCGCCGCGCTCGACCGAGAGATCGACCCCGCGTAGCGTCGGCTGGTCGGGACGGAAGAATTTGTAGACGTCCTCCAGCACCAGAATCGGCTTGGAGAGCTGCGGCTGGCTTGCGCGCGCGCCGGCCCGAAAAAACGGAAACGGGCGAACAACCTTGGTTCCCTGCATAGAGTCCCGCTACCCCGTTCAGCTCTCGCTGGGCAAGAAATCGGCCAAGAATCGGCGGTTGCCGAGGCCCCCGCTCCGGCTAGAGTCTCGGCAGCATGGGCGAACGAGCGGTCTTGTATGAGGGGGCAGACCGAATCGGGGTGATTTCCTTGAATCGCCCTGATCATCGGAACTCGATGACTCCCGAGCTTTTGGACGCCTTTTCCGAAGCTATCGCGGAGGCACGGGGCGACCAGGAGATTCGATGCCTGGTCATCACCGGTAGAGGCCGCTGCTTCAGTGCCGGGGCGGATCTCCGCTCGTCCATGCAGCGAAGCGATCTCGGCAAGCCCTCCCGCGACGCGTCGTTCGCGATGTACGAGCCGTTTCTGCAGGTGCTGGACGTCGAGGTGCCTGTCATCGCGGCCATGAACGGCCACACCGTCGGTGGTGGCTTCGGTCTCTCCCTCCTCGCCGACATCCGAGTCGCGAACGTCGATGCTAAATACGGTGTCAATTTCGCGCGCTTAGGAATCCATTCTGGACTGGGCATCAGCTATTTGCTCCCCCGCCTCGTCGGGGCGGCCCATGCGTCAGAGCTGTTGTTCACCGGCAAGCTCATCCGCGGAGACGAAGCACTGCGCATCGGACTGGTCACGCACGCGGAGGCACCCGAGGAAGTGCTCCCGACCGCAATGGGGCTCGCTCGCGCGATTGCGCGTTCCGCCCCCATGGCCGTTCAGCAAATGAAAGCCTCGATCCGCCGGGGGCTCCGATGGGAGATCCGCGAAGCCGCGCTCGACGAGGCCGGCCTCCAGGCCGCGAGCCTCTCCACCGAGGACGCTAAGGAGGGCGTGAGCGCGATCCTCGAAAAGCGGGAGCCCGACTTCACCGGACGATAGACCCATGCTGGACGCCCCGAAGCTACCGATACCGATCGACGCCGTGCCTGAGCCGCTACGGCGCTTCGCCGATCCCAACGGGCCCGCCGCCGCAAGAATGATGGCCGCTCGGGGGATGGTCCCGGTCAAGGGCGGCGACCTAGTGCTGCTGCTCGTGCAACTCACCGCGGACGCCGACCCCGGGGTCTCCAAGTCGGCAGGCGATACCTTGCAAGGCTTACCGGAGGGAGTGCTTCTTCCCGCATGCGAAGAGGCACTGCACGCAGCGGTCTTTCACGAGATCGCGCTCCGTTTCTCGACCAACGACGAGGTCTTGTCACGGCTCGCCCAGAACCACGCCGTCGCCGACGCGACCATCGCCGCAATTTCGGCGCATTGCCCCGAACGCATCACCGAGATCATCTCCGTCAACCAGCAACGGCTCCTGGGCGCGCCGCAGATCATCGAAGCGCTCTACAAGAACCGCAACACCCGCATGTCGACCGCCGACCGTCTCGTCGAGCTCGCCGCCCGTCACGAGGTCGACCTAACGGGCATACCGATGTTCGCCGAGCTGAAGAAAGCGATCCAAGGCCAGCTGATTCCTGAGGCGAGCGACGAGCCGCTTCCGAGCGACAGCGCTTTCTCGAAGGCCCTCGAGGAAGACGCCGACCAAGACGCGGTCGAACGCGACAAGATCGATGGCACCGAGGAGACCAAAGAAGAGTTCGTGCCGCTTCAGCAGAAGATCCGCAACATGAACATCGGTGAGAAGATCCGGATGGCGCTTCTCGGCAACGCAGCAGCGCGATCGATCTTAGTGCGGGACCCGAACCGTGTGGTGAGCATGGCGGCCATCGCCTCTCCGGCTATGGGCGAGAGCGAGGCCAAGAACGCGGCCCAGAGCCGCGAGGTCTCCGAGGACGTGCTCCGATTCATCGGCAGGAAGCGCGAGTGGCTTCGGAGCTACGAGATCAAACGTCACCTCTGCAACAACCCGAAGACGCCGCTCGCCCTTTCGATGACGTTCCTCTCGCATCTTCGCCGCAACGACCTTCGCGCGCTGTCGCGAAGCCGCGGCATTCCCGGGCCGCTGAAGCAGGTCGCCAAGCGAAAGTCCAAGCAGTTCGAGTCATGAGCCTATTCAAGAAGCTGTTTTCCGCCGACCCCGCGGGCCTCGAGAAGAAAGCGGACGCTCTCTATGCGTCCGGCGACTACGGGCCGGCCAAGCTCACGTACGAGAGGGCTCTTGCAGCCTCTCCACAGGATGCTCACGCGCCGCTCGGCGACAAGATTCGACAATGCACGGATGGCATCGCACGAGAGCGAATCGAAGAAGCGAAGGCCTATCTCGCGCAAGGGTCAATCGAATTAGCGGAGCAGGAACTCGAGGGCGCACTGGAAGTCGCGGCCGACGATGCACTTCGGGAGGAGGCGCAAGGGCTACTCGATGGGCTCGAGGCCAAAGAAGCGCAGGAGCAAGCGACGGCCCCGGAAATGACCGACGAGGAGCGTGTCGCGCTGCTGATGGGCCAGTGGCACGACGCCCAGGCGGACGAGTATGACGGCTATGGGGACGCCCTGCTCGAAGCGCTTCTCGCGATGCAGAAGGAGCAGTTCGACGATGCGCGGGCTCAGCTCGAAGCCCTGCTCGACGAGGCGCCGGAGCCGCGATACCTGTGGCTGGAGGTCGGGCGCGCCCGCCTGCTCGCCGACGATGTACCGGCAGGCAAAGAGGCCTTGCAGAACTTCTTGGGCGCCTTGGAGGAGGACGAGGGGGGCGAAACCAAACTGGCGGCCAACCTCGCCCTCGCCCGTCTTGCGGACGAAGCCGGGGAGTTCGAGGAGGCGATGGGCTACTTCGAGGCCGCGGTGCACGCTCTCCCGGAGGACTACCGGCCGTACCTCGCGATGGGGGCGTTCCTGCGGGCCAACGGACACGGCGCCGAGGCCCTCGATGTGCTCCGTACCTCGCTCGAGCTCGGCAAGAAGGCCGGCACCGATTGGCGGCTCCTCGAAGAGCTTGGGCTCGCGTCCGAGCTCGCAGGAAAAACCGACGATGCCCGGAGCTTTCTCGAGCAAGTGGTCGAGTTCTTTACGAGTCACCAGATCACCGACTTTCCACCGACCAGCGCCACGACCCTGGCCAAGCTATACGAAGCGGACGGGCGACTCGAGCGCGCGGCCGATCTCTACAGGGCGCTGAGCCAGGGCAGCAACAAGGAGCGGCACGGGGTGTATCACTACGAAGCCGGGAGGCTGCTCCATGCCCTCGGCCTGTCCGACGAAGCCAGGCGCATGTTGACCCGCGCCAAAGCGCTCACCTCCGAAGACGACCCCGATCTCGCTGGACAGATCGCGACGTTGCTGCAGGGCTAGCGCCTAGTCAGCCGATTTCACCAGGCTTTTCGGCCCGGTGACGAGGATGGAATCGGTGCTATATTCATTCGGCGTCGAGGCGTGGACCGGGAATCTACCTGGCCGCGACCAAAACGAGTCGAACCAATGAGCGGAAAAGGACACGCGTCCGGCGGCCCGCCTGTCACGGTGCCGCGTCTTCGCAAGATGAAGCGTGACGGCGAGCGGATCACCATGGTGACGGCCTACGATGCCACCTTCGCGCGTTTATTCGACGATGCAGGCATGGACGTTCTGCTCGTGGGGGACTCGCTCGGCATGGTCGTGCAGGGACATGACTCCACCCTCCCCGTCACGGTCGATGAGGTCATCTACCACTGTCGCGCCGTGGCACGCGGCACCCGGCGCGCACACCTCGTCGGAGACATGCCGTTCCTCAGCTGGCAGGTCAGCACAGAACAAGCGCTCACGAATGCCGGCCGGTTCCTGTCCGAGGGCGGAGCGCAGTCGGTCAAGCTCGAAGGCGGCGTCGATGCGGCGCCCACGATCGAGCGCATCGTCCACGCCGGTATCCCGGTCATGGCGCACGTTGGTCTCACACCTCAGAGCGTTCACGCGATGGGTGGCTTTCGCGTGCAGGGCAAGACCGAAGGCGCCGCCGCGCGCGTGCTGGCAGACGCGAAGGCGGTCGCCGAGGCGGGCGCCTACTCCTTGGTGCTCGAGGGCATTCCGACCGACCTCGCCAAGCGGATCACCGACGAGGTCGACATCCCGACCATTGGGATCGGCGCGGGCCCTCATTGCGACGGACAAGTACTGGTCTGCTACGACCTGCTCGGCCTGACACCCGACATGAAGCCAAAGTTCGTGAAGCGATACGCAGAGTTCTTCGAAGAAGGCGTGGCCGCCGCGCGCCGCTACGGCGACGAGGTTCGTGCAGGCGTGTTCCCGAGTGAAGAATACAGCTTCGGCAACGTGAAGAAGAGCGAGCCTTCGGGTCCGGCATCCAGCCTGAGCCTCGTTCAAGACGGCCGCGGCGGCTACGGGCCAAAGGGATGACCACGGTCCTGCGCAAGCCTGCCGAGTTCCGGCAGGTTTGCGATGATGCGCGCGCCAACTCCCACAGGGTCGGGCTCGTTCCGACGATGGGCGCCCTCCACGAGGGGCACTTCTCGCTGATCGACGAAGCCAAGAAGCGCGCCGACTTCATCGCGGCGACCCTCTTCGTCAACCCGCTCCAGTTCGCGCCGGACGAGGACCTCGATCGCTACCCGCGAACGCTCGAAAGCGACCTTGCTGGCTGCAGCCAACGCGGCGTCGACGTGGTCTTCGCCCCAGAGCCCGACTCGATGTACCCGGCACACTTCCAAACGCAGGTGTCGGTCAGCGAGCTTACCAAGCCGCTCGAAGGCGGTTTTCGCCCTGCCCACTTCGACGGCGTGACCACCGTCGTGGCCAAGCTGTTCAATCTGACCGGGCCGTGCACCGCGATGTTCGGCCGCAAAGACTACCAGCAATGGAAGATTCTCTCGCGATTGGCTCACGATCTCGACATGCCCATCGAGGTCGTCGGATGCCCAATCGTTCGCGAGTCAGATGGCCTCGCCCTCTCCTCCCGTAACCGGTACCTGTCCGCGTCGGAACGCGAGCGAGCGCTCAGCATCGTGTCTGGCCTGCGCCGCGCTCACGACGCCTGGGCTGAAGGTGACCGCAGCGTGGAGACGCTTCGCACCCTGGCAGCCGAGCGAGTGCGGGCGGAGTTCGACGCCGTCGACTACGTGTCGGTCGTCGACCCAGACACCCTCTTGACCCCAGCAGAATCAGCGAACCGCCTGTTGATCGCGGTGGCCGCACATCTGGGGACGACCCGATTGATCGACAACGTCGTCCTCGGCGAGGACCCGCGCCCCTAGCTCCACGAATCACGAACCGAACAGAAACCAGGCCAGTACGCCAGCGAGCAACGCGCTGGCGCCGAACGCCCACAGCCATGCGTGCCCGGGACCTCGCGCCCTGGGGCTTCGCCATCCGGCGACGGTCGGCCTCCCCTCGTCTAGGTCGTAGCGCAGCGGCGATTCGGTGGGCGTAGGCAGGTCCTGCACGGACTGCGTCACCACACGGTCCCGCGTCTGGGGAACGCCCGAAGCAGGGAACTGCGTGCCCGCAGAAGACGGAGGCGGGGTGGCCGCCAGCATCTCTCCCGCGAAGCTGAGCAGTACGTTCTGTGGGGAAACGTCGCGGTGAACAATCCCGGTGGGCTCACCACGCTCATCCCGATGCTGG
>JAFDFW010000472.1 GCA_019309605.1 Deltaproteobacteria bacterium
GTACGACAACGCGGTCCTGAGCAGCATCGGAATGACGCCGGACTACCTCAAGAACGCCCTGCAACAGCGGAACATCATCCAACCGGGCGGCGAAATCGACGTCGCGAACGAAACCATCGCACTCGAGCCAAGCGGTAACTTCAGCTCGGTCGATGAGCTCCGGCGAAACGTGATTCGACTCCCGAGGACCGACGAGCTCGTCTACCTCGAAGACATCGTCGACATCTACCGCGGCTACGTGGACCCTCCCGAGGGGCTATTGCGCATCCAAGGCAGGCCGGGCCTCACCCTCGCCGTATCGATGGCGGACGGCGGAAATCTCATTCAGCTAGGCCAGGAGCTACAAGAGTTCTTCGAGTACATCCAAGAGCAGTACCCGCACGGCATCGACTTCTACCAGACGTACTTCCAGCCCACCCGCGTGGAGAAAAAGGTCGACGACTTCGTCGAAAGCGTAGTTCAAGCGGTGGCAATCGTCCTCGCCGTCATGCTTCTGACGCTGGGTCTGCGCACGGGCTTGGTCGTCGCCTCGCTGGTGCCCGTCACCATGATCATGGCGATGTGGGCGATGAGCATTTTCGAGATTCAGATCGACCAAATGTCGCTTGCAGCGCTCATCATCGCGCTCGGTCTGCTAGTCGACAATGCGATCGTGGTCTCCGAGTCGATCGTGGTGCGCATGGCAGCGGGCAAAGGTGGGGTCGAAGCCGCGCTTGGCGCGACCAACGAGCTGCGGGTCCCACTGCTGATCGCATCGTTGACCACGTCGGCGGCCTTCTTGCCGATCAAGCTCGCAGAATCGGCGGTCGGGGAATACACCGGGGTGCTCTTCTCCGTCGTTACAATCACGCTTCTGATCTCCTGGGTGCTGGCGCTCACCATGGTCCCCCTGCTCTGCGTGCGTTTTCTCAAGCCCAAGGCGGTCGAAGAGCCTTTCGATTCGCGCTTCTATCGCGTCTACCGCCGCGGGATCTTGGCGATCCTGCGCCATCCCGCGATCAGCATCGTGGTTGCGATCATTGGGTTCTACGCGGGCATGCAGCTCTACAAGCTCGTGCCCCAGATGTTCTTTCCCACCCAAACCACCAACCTCTTCGTGGCCGAGTTTACGTTTCCTCCTGGCACCTCGATCCGCACGACGGAGGACATGGTCAAGGACATGGAGTCCTACGTCCGCAGTGACCTCAGCGAGACTGACGACCGCCCAGGGATCACGCACTTGGCTACCTTCATCGCAGCGACCCCACCGCGCTTCACCTTGGGGTACAACCCGAACGCGCCGCGTCCTCGCTTCTCGGAGAGCATCATCGAGACCACGAACCCAGAAGTCGTGCCGGAGATGATACAGCGCCTCGAAAAGCACGTGACCGAGCGATACCCGGATATCCGTCCTTACGTCCGGCTGCTCGGCAACGGCCCGCCGGTCACCAAACCCGTCGAGGTGCGCATCTCCGGCAAGGACGTCGATCGGACCTTCGAGATCGCCGACACGGTCAAACAGTGGCTCAACGATCGGGACGATACCCGGAACGTTGGCGATGACTGGGGTCCACGCGTGAAGAAGCTGGTCATCGAGGTCAGCGAGGACCAAGCGCGCCGAGCCGGCGTCACCAACGAAGACGTCGCTACCTCGCTACAGACCTTCCTGAGCGGCTACGAGACGACACAGTACCGCGAAGACGACAAGATCATCCCGGTCGTCTTGAGGTCCGTCGCCGAAGGGCGCCGCAACATCGACCGTCTGGGGACTCTGAGCGTCTTCTCACAGGACGGAAGCTCGGTGCCGCTCACCCAGGTTGCAACCGCCAACCTCGAGTGGGAGTCCTCGGAGATCCTCCGGCGTGACCGATACGCCACCATCACCGTCGACAGCGAGGTCATCGAAGGCGTCACCGCGTTCGACGTCATCGCGGAGCTCGAGCCATGGCTCGAAGAACAGAAGGCGGAGTGGGGCATCGGCTACCGCTACGAGTTTGGCGGCGAGGTAGAGGGCTCGGGCAAAGCCAACCAGTCCATTCAAGACAAGCTTCCGATCGCAGGCATGGTGATCATCATGCTTTTGGTATGGCAGTTCAATTCGCTGCGAAAGCCGGTCATCGTCCTGGCGACGATTCTCTTTGCGCTGGTCGGCGTCGCTATCGGCCTAGTCGTCATGGATTCGTATTTCGGTTTCATGACGCTGCTCGGCATCGTCTCCTTGGCCGGCATCGTGATCAACAACGGCATCGTGCTGATCGATCGCATCGACATCGAACAGAGCGAGAATGGCCTCAGCCCACCCCATGCGGTCATCCAAGCAGCCCAACAGCGCTTCCGTCCGATCATGCTCACCACCGCAACCACAATCGCTAGCTTGATCCCCCTCTACGCGGGCGGAGACGCCATGTGGGAGCCATTGGCAGTGGCGATCATGTTTGGCCTCGCCTTCTCGACCATGCTCACCCTCGGCTTCGTCCCACTGATGTACTCCCTCTTCTACCGAGTGAGCTTCAAAGACTTCGCCTACCCGGTTGCCTAGACCGAGCGGGGAACGACTGCACGGCCAGCCTGTCGTGCTCGTTGAGAGCCAAGGCATCGATGGACTCAAACTCCAATCCCTTGAACCCAAGCACCATCCGCACCTTTCGAGCGAACGGGCTAAACGGGTTGTCGTACAGGGTGAGCATGACGTCGTGCCCAATGATGCCATTTAGGTCCCGGCTTTGAAACACATGTCCTAGTGGGATTCTGGCCGATTCTCGCCTTTTGGAGCCGCGCGTCAGGCTGCGTCGGGTTGGGGACTGGCGCCAAGGAGCCTCGTCCGGTCTGCCGGCTCGAAGTACACTGATGGCTCCCCGGCTCTGCCGACCACCACCGTGACCGTTTCCATCGACGATATCCGCCGCGCTCACGAGCGCATCGCCCCGAGCATCGTGCGTACCCCGTTCGATCTGTCGGAGACGATGTCGACGCTGACTGGTGCGCAGCTGTACCTAAAGTTCGAGAACCGGCAGTTCACCGCGTCGTTCAAGGAGCGTGGGGCGCTGAACCGATTGCTGGACCTGACGCCGGAGCAGCGGACACGGGGCGTGATCGCCATGTCCGCGGGCAATCATGCGCAGGCCAGGCGCTGGCCTACCATGGAAGGCGTCTCGGCGTACCGACCACCATCGTCATGCCGAGGACCACGCCCAATGCCAAGGTGGAACAGACCCGTGCGCACGGCGCCGAGGTCATCTTGCACGGCAGCCAGTTCGACGAGACGCGGGCCTTCACGCACGAGCTGGCACGCGAGCGGGACCTGACGCTCGTTCATCCCTACGACGACCCGGCAGTGATCGCGGGTCAGGGCACGGTGGCGCTGGAGATGCTCGAAACGGAGTCTGGA
>JAFDFW010000473.1 GCA_019309605.1 Deltaproteobacteria bacterium
CTGGAAGGCGTTGCTCGATCCTGTCGTCCTTGCCGCCGTCATGCCGGGCTGTGAAAAGCTTGAGCTCGTCGACGGGGCCTACGTCGGAGAACTCAACATCAAAGTCGGGCCGGTCCAGGGGAAGTTCCAGGGCAAGGTCATCCTTTCGGACGTGGAGGAGGAGCAGGGCTATACGATGACGGTCGACGGGCGCGGGGCACCCGGGTTCGTGAAGGCGAAAGCAGCGGTCAAACTCACCCCCGTGGGTGACGAAACTACGATGGAATATGACGCGGACGCTCAGGTCGGCGGTCGTATCGCGAGTGTGGGGCAGCGCCTGATCGATTCCTCGGCAAAAGCCATCATCAAAGAGAGCCTCGAAGGCTTGAACGCCAACGTCAAAGCGCGGGCCAACGTGGCGGAAGGCCAAGAGGTGGAGGTCATCCAAGCAAGCCAAGCCGAATTCGCGACCAAGGTGGCGAAGGAAGTGGCCAAGGACTTGGTGCCGCCGCCGGTGCGCACCGCCCTCATCGTATTGGCACTAGTAGGGATCGGCGCGCTGATATACCTTCTGATTCGCTGACCAATAGCGCTATCAAGGGAGAATGCCTGTGATACCAGGAGCGTTTGATTATCACTCCCCACGTTCGTTGGATGAGGCGCTTTCGCTGCTCCAACAGCACGCGGGTGAGGCAAAGATTCTCGCCGGCGGTCAGAGCCTCCTTCGTTACGTCGAGGAGAGGGGCGACCACCTGGCCATTGGCGCGATGACACGAGAGCACGCGCTCGAAGACTCGTCGGTGGTTCGCAACTCGTATTCGTTATTGCACGACACCGCGCTCGTCATCGCGGACCCGCTGGTGCGAAACCAGGCGACCGTCGGTGGGAACATCGCGCACGCCGATCCGGCCAACGACCATCCCGCGACGATGCTCGCGTACGACGCGACGCTGGTCACGAAGGGGCCAAAGGGAGAGCGAACGATCGCGATCGATGATTTCTTCACGGGCCTGTTCGAGAACGCGATGAGCGACGATGAGATCCTCACCGAGATTCGGATTCCGAAACCGGCTGCCAATAGCGGCGGCGCGTACACGAAGTTCGAGCGCAAAGTGGGCGACTACGCCATTTCGGCCGCTGCGGTTCAGTTGCGGCTCGATGGAGACACCGTGGCAGCTGCCCGCATCGGTCTCACCAACGTGAGCGCCGTGCCGATGCGCGCGCAGGGTGCGGAGGCTGAGCTGGTCGGCAAATCGCTTAGCGATGCGGTGATCGAAGCCGCAGGCAAGGCGGCCGCAGCCGAGTGCGATCCATCGCCCGACCTTCGTGGCGGCGTCGATTACAAGCGAGACATCACCAGGGTCATGGTGAAGCGCTCGATTCAGCAGGCCGTTGCGCGCGCCAAGGGAGGCAAGTGATGAGTGAGCATGAGGTAACTCTGACCGTCAATGGCGAGAGCGTGACCCGCTCAGTGGAGGCCCGCATGTTGCTGGTGCACTTCATCCGCGAAGACTTGTCCCTTACCGGAACGCACATCGGTTGCGACACCACCAGTTGCGGCGCGTGTACGGTCTTGGTCAACGGCAAGCCCGTGAAGAGCTGCACGGTGTTCGCAGTGCAAGCCGAAGGTGCAGAGGTCGAGACCATCGAGAGCGTGGCAGCCGGCGGCGTGCTTCATCCGCTTCAAGAGGGGTTCTGGGAAAAGCACGGTCTTCAGTGCGGGTATTGTACGCCAGGGATGATCATGACCGCCAAGGAGTTCTTGGTGAGAAACCCAAATCCCACGGAGGACGAGATTCGCCGAGGCATCTCCGGAAACCTTTGCCGATGCACCGGCTACAACAAGATTGTCGAAGCGATTCAGTACGCAGCCGAGAAACTTCAAGCCGACGCAGGAGGTGAGTGATGCCTCAGCTCGACGACCGCACAGAACCCCATAGCGAGCTTGCCGACGGCGTTTCGGCACAGGTGCCGACCACAGACGAAGTTCAGATCAAGACACCAGAGAACATCGGCGGAATGGGCCACCGCAAGAAGCGCAAAGAAGACCCGCGCTTCCTGCAGGGCAAGGGCAACTACGTCGATGACGTGAAGCTGCCCGGCATGCTGTACATGGACATCGTTCGGAGTCCCTACGCGCACGCCAAGATCAACAAGATCGATGCAAGCGCAGCGCTCGAGATGGACGGGGTGCTTGCGGTCATCACCGGCGAAGACCTCAAGGCGGCCGGCGATCTCCACTGGATGCCCACGTTGATGTCGGACACACAGATGGTGTTGCCGATCGACAAGGTCGTCTACTACGCGCAGGAAGTCTGTGCGGTCATCGCCACCAGTCGCTACATTGCGGCGGACGCCATCGAGCAGGTCTTCGTCGATTACGAGCCGCTCGACGCAGTCGTCGACCCGTTCGAAGCGATGAAGGACAAGGTCATCGTTCGCGACGACAAAGACAAGAAGACCAACCACATCTGGCACTGGGAAGCCGGCGACAAAGCGGCCACGGACGCAGTGTTCAATGACGCGACCACGGTCGTCAAAGAGAAGTTCTACATTCCACGCATCCATGTCTCGTCGATCGAGACCTGCGGCATGGTCGCGAACTACAACAAGGTTCGCGAGCACATGCAGATCTATATGACGTCCCAAGCGCCGCACGCGCACCGGACGGTCTTTGCGCTCGTGAGTGGGATCCCGGAGCACAAAATTCAAATCATCTCACCGGACATCGGCGGAGGCTTTGGCGGCAAGGTGCCGGTATACCCCGGCTACGTGATCTGCGCCGTTGCCAGCTTGGTAACCGGCAAGCCGGTGAAGTGGATCGAGGACCGCAGCGAGAACTTGCAGGCCGACAGCTTTGCGCGCGACTACCACATCGAAGCGGAAATGGCGGCCGACAAGGAAGGCAGAATCACGGGGTTGCGTGTGAAGACTCTCTCGGACTGCGGTGCAGCCGATGCGGCGGCGAACCCTTCGAAGTTCCCGGCGGGTCTCTACAGCATCTGCACGGGCTCGTACGATATGAAGGCCGCCCACGTCGAGGTCGATGGCGTCTACACGACGAAGCCACCTGGCGGCGTCGCCTACCGTTGCTCGTTTCGCGTGACGGAGGCGGTGCACATGGTCGAGCGCATGACCGACATCATGGCGCACGATCTCGGCGTGGACCCGGCGGACTACCGCCTCAAGAACTTCATTCGCCCTGACCAGTTCCCATACAAGTCGCCCACCGGCTGGGAGTACGACAGCGGAAACTACGAAGCAGCGCTGAATAAGGCCATGGACATGATCGACTACCGCGGGCTTCGCAAAGAACAAGCGGAGAAGCGCGCGAAGGGCGAGCTGATGGGCATCGGCATCTCGAGCTTCACCGAGGTCGTCGGCGCGGGTCCTTCAAAGGACTACGACATTTTGGGCATCAAGATGTTCGACTCCGCCGAAATCCGGATTCATCCGACCGGGAAGGCGATGGCGCGCTTTGGGACCAAGTCGCAGGGGCAGGGCCACGAGACGACCTATGCGCAAATCATTGCCGAGGAGCTCGGGCTTCCGGCGGACGACATCGAGGTGGAAGAGGGCGACACCGATACCGCGCCCTACGGCCTCGGGACCTACGCGAGCCGTTCTACCCCAACTGCACCGCGCCCTACGGCCTCGGGACCTACGCGAGCCGTTCTACCCCAACTGCGGGCGCGGCCGCCGCAATGGCCGCGCGGAAGATCAGGGCCAAGGCGAAGAAGATCGCCGCGCACTTGCTAGAGGTCGGGGACGACGACCTCGAGTGGAACGTCGATCGCTTTCAAGTGAAGGGTTCACCCGATCAGGCAAAGACGATTCAAGAGATCGCGTTCGCGGCGTACACCAATCATCCGCAAGGGATGGAGGCTGGCCTCGAAGCGGTCGACTACTACGACCCACCCAATCTCACGTTCCCGTTTGGCAGTTACATC
>JAFDFW010000474.1 GCA_019309605.1 Deltaproteobacteria bacterium
GGTCGCGCCCGCCCTCGCCGCGGGTAACGCAATCGTTCTGAAGCCGGCGGAGCAAACGCCTGTAGGCATCCTCGAGCTGATGAAGCTCGTCGGAGATCTTCTGCCGGCGGGCGTCCTCAACGTCGTCAACGGGTTCGGGGTCGAGGCCGGGAAACCGCTGGCGTCGAGTCCGCGCATTTCCAAAATAGCGTTCACCGGGGAGACCACGACCGGGCGATTGATCATGCAATATGCCTCCGAGAACCTCGTGCCGGTGAGCCTCGAACTAGGCGGCAAATCTCCGAACGTTTTCTTCAAAGACGTCCTCGATAAGGACGATGACTTCCGCCAGAAAGTGATGGAAGGCTTTGCGATGTTCGCCCTCAACCAGGGCGAGGTCTGCACCTGTCCCTCCCGTGCGCTCGTCGCCAAGGAGATCTACGGAACCTTCCTCGAAGAGGCCGTCGAGCGCGTGAACAGGATCAAATTGGGCAACCCGCTCGACACTGACACCATGATCGGAGCCCAAGCCTCGACCGACCAGCTCGAGAAAGTCATGGCCTACATCGACATCGGCAAACAGGAAGGCGCCGAGGTCCTCACGGGCGGCAAGCGCGCCGACGTCGGCGGCGAAGCGGAGGGCGGCTACTACGTCGAGCCCACCATCTTGGCCGGGCACAACAAGATGCGCGTGTTCCAGGAAGAGATCTTCGGGCCGGTCGTGTCGGTGACTTCCTTTGAAGGCTTCGAAGACGCAATCGAGATTGCGAACGACACGCTCTATGGATTGGGAGCGGGTGTCTGGTCTCGTGACACCAACACCGCCTATCGAGCCGGGCGCGCGATTCAAGCGGGGCGCGTGTGGACGAACTGCTACCACTTGTATCCTGCACACGCGGCGTTCGGAGGCTACAAGCAGTCGGGCATTGGCCGTGAGAATCACAAGATGATGCTCTCGCAGTATCAACAGACCAAGAACTTGCTGGTGAGCTACGACCCGAAGCCGATGGGCTTCTTCTAGTTCTACCTCGGAGACAGCGTGACCATCGAGCGTGTCAAAGTCACCGAGGCCGCCGTGGAGCTGATTCGAAAGCTCCGCGCCGCCCACGGGCCTCTCATGTTTCATCAGTCAGGTGGCTGCTGCGATGGAAGCTCTCCGATGTGTTTCCCCGCGGGCGAGTTCCGGATCGGGCAAAACGACGTGCGGCTCGGTGAGGTCGAAGGCACACCGTTTTACATTGGAGGCAAACAGTTCGAGCTGTGGAAGCATACCCAGCTCATCATCGACGCAGTCCCAGGGCGCGGCGCGGGCTTTTCCCTCGAAGCGCCGGAGGGCTACCGATTTCTCACGCGCTCACGGGTCTTCACCGACGAAGAAGCAGCTGAACTTGCCGTGGCGGACCCCGCTAGACGCGGCCCTTGAACTGCATGCATTGATCCGCTGCAGACGTCAGTGAGGGCGGATGACGCGTCCCGCGCGGACCCCAGGCTGATACACTCCCGCCTTCACCGCGTGCTCGCCGTTGATGAAGACGTGCTCGATGCCGCGAGGGCGACCGGCCGGTTGCTTGCCCTCCGGTGCGGTGTCGCCGATCTCCGCTGCATCGAAGACCACGATGTCTGCCAGCTTGCCCGATGCGAGGACACCGCGGTCGCTGATGCCAAATCGCTCCGCACTGGCAGCCGTCATACGGCGAACCGCCGTTTCCAGATCGAAAAGCCGGCGGTCGCGCACGAGCGGCCCCAGGATCCGTGGGAAGGTCCCGAGCGCGGCGGGATTGGGATGGCCGCCACGCTTCACGATCACATCGGTTTCGAACAGGCATGCCTCGTGACCGAGCACCGTTTCGAGCGCGCGCGGGTTTTGCGGCTCGCCGCTGTAGCTGTGGAAGAGCATAGTTGCCGCCCCTTTGCTTCGCTCGGCCAAGGTGAGCATCGCGTCGAAGGGCGATGTCTTCCATTCACGAGCGATCTCGGCGATCGTGAGCCCGCTGAGTCCCTCCCAACCTTCGACGCCGGCGTCCATCACCTGAAAGTCGCTGTAGACGAAGCCCGCCAAGCGGAAGCCCAGTTCGAGCTCGACGCGTAGTCGCATCCGGGCGAGGCGGCTCTGGTATGCGCCAGGGAGCGCTGCCAGGAACCAGTAGGGAAACGGTGCATGAATGGTGGTGTTGCCGCAGGTGTAGGGGAAGGCGTCGATCATGATATCGAGCCCGTCGCGCCGAGCGGCGTCCACCATCTCGAGGCAGGCCTCGACACTCGGCCAGCTGCGTCGTCCGACGAAGATAAAGTGGGAGAGTTGGAGTCTCACGCCCGTTTGTCGGGCCACCTCGAGCATCTCGCGCAGGGCGCGCACGTTGTGGGCCTCCGGAGTGGTCGGTGGGTAACAGGGCGAGATGGTCGAATATGCTTTGAGGTGAACCGTTGCGGTGGCATCGGCCGCGGCCGCCACCTCGCAGAAAGCCTGCAGCTCCTCCAGCGGGGAGTACATGCCGGGGTCGTAGCCCAGGCCAAAGCTCAGGCCGGATGCCCCCTCTTCAAGGCTTTGCCTCAGACGGTCGAGGCAGTTCGAGAACTCCTGCCGAGGCATGGGACCGCGCGCGACATCGGAACCGGCGTAGCGCAAGGTGGAGTGCCCGACGAGCTCGGCCAGGTTGAGCGCGGGCCTGCAATTCGCCATCTGTTCCAGGTATTCAGCGAACGACTCCCAGGTGTATTCGAAGGGGCGATCCCGCGCGATGGAGGCGAACTCGTGAAGTCGTCCGAGCGTCTCGCGCCGCAGCGGAGCGGGCGAGATTCCACAGTTGCCCGCGACCACCGTCGTCACTCCCTGCTCGAGCATGCTCGACAGGAGCTCCGGATGATCGTCCAGTGGCAGCTGCCAATCCGCGTGCGAGTGCATGTCGATAAACCCGGGAGCGATCACGCAGCCCGTTGCGTCGACGTGCCGGGCAGCTCCGGGCGTCGCCTCGCCTTCCCGCAGGACCGCATCGATGCGGTCACCTCTTAGAAGCACGTGACCGGGGAAAGCGGGACCAGCCAGGCCGTCAACGATGAGACCCGATCGCAGTAGAGTCGTGTCCATGTGACCTCCCTGGACCGCAGGGTACCACCG
>JAFDFW010000475.1 GCA_019309605.1 Deltaproteobacteria bacterium
GACCCGATCGACGGCTTCTACGAGGTCGAAGAGGTTCCGTGGACGCTCTACTACCACGGTGGATACGCGCTTCACGGGGCCTACTGGCACACCGACTTCGGCAAGGTGCGCAGTCACGGCTGTACCAACATCGCGCCGGTCGACGCGCGCTGGCTCTATTACTGGAGCGAGCCTGAGGTCCCTGCCGCCTGGCACGCGGTGCGTTTCCAACAGGAAACGACCTGGGTCCACTTCACCAGTTGAGCACGCCCCGCGCGAGGAGCATCACCGCCGAGGCACCTGCCACGACCACGATGATGTTGCGCAGTCGCGGGCCTTCGACGCGCGGAATCAAGTAGCGGCTAGCGCGGAGCCCGAGGCCGACCGCTGGCAATAGAGCGGCGCCGATGACGACCTCTTCCCAGCTGACCTCCCCGGCTCCTGCACGCACGCTGATCGTGATGCATAGGCCGATCGCAAACACCAGTCCGAGGTTGGCGCGAACGGTAGGGCCAGCGTCGTTCCGGTAGAGAAGCGCGATTGGCGGCCCGCCGATCGCCGAGACCATGGCCATGGTTCCCGAAGCAACGCCGGCGAAGAACTCCCGGGCGGATGTTCGCCGAAACGTCCCGCGGCTCACGACGATCGCGACTCCAGTGATCACCATCAGTGACATCAAGACATCGAGCGCAGCGGTCGAAAGCAACTTGAGCAAAGCAACTCCGACGAGCGCACCCGGTATCCGCCCTGCGAAGATCCAAAGCGTGCTCCGAAACTCGACGGCATGGCGCTCGCGCAGAACGATGGCGAGGGTCAAGGGGAACACGACGATGAGCTGGGGCACCGGCGCGAACAAGGGGTTGAGCAGCGACAGGAGGGGCACGCTGAGTAGTGCGAAGCCGAAGCCCACGGTGCTTTGGACCGCTGCGGCGACGAAACTTACGACGAACGCCACGGCGAACTCGGGCGTGGTGATATGTGCTAGGGCTTCCATCGGCGGTGCTAGGGTAGTCAGCGTCTGATCATGCGGCCAACCAAGACAAGCACAACACGAGATCCACTTCAGAAGACGGCGGGTCGCGTCCTGAGCCTTGCGACGCGCGCGCTCGATGTCGCAGTTCGCAATCTGGACAACGCCCGCCGAATCGCCAACTTCCTGCGTGGCCGGATGGAGTTCGAAGTGCGGCCTACCGACGTCTTCATCTCGAGCTATCCGCGATCGGGCACGACGCTGACTCAGTGGATTTTGTATCTACTGACGCACGAGGAGCAGCCCGACCCCGCGCATCTGACGAAGGTGTCGCCCTGGTTCGAGCGCTCGCTCGCGATCGGTGAGGTCACCGCTTCAGAATTGGAGCGCTTCCCTTCACCCCGAGTGTTCAAGAGCCATCTGCCAAGGCAATGGCTGCCCGATGGAGCGCGCTACATCTACGTCGAGCGGGACGGCCTGGATGTGCTGGTGTCTTACTTCCATTTCTACCGCGCGTACCTCGGGTTCGAAGGGACACTCGACGACTTCTACGCTCGCTTCATGGATGGGCGCATACAGTATGGCTCGTGGTTCGAGCATGTCGCCGGGTGGCGTGAGAGAGCGTGCGATCCGGACGTGTTGATCGTGCGCTACGAGGACCTCCTGAGCGACCGCAAGGCGTCGATCGAACGCATCATAGAGTTCCTGGGTTGGGCGCGCGACGAACGATGGGTCGACCGGGCCGTCATCGAAAGCAGCTTCGATGCAATGAAGCGCCGAGAGTCGGTATTCGACCATGCGACGGCAGTGTTGCTCGAACGCGGCGTGAGTCCGGAGTCTTTTCTACGCGCCGGCCAAAGTGGCCGAGGCGAGGGAGCCCTTAGCAACGCACAGGTACGTGAGATCAGGGAGCGAAGCTCGACGGGGCGCCGGCTAGCGATTCGCGGACTGGCTTCTTTTTTGCAATAGCAACAGTAGCGGAGCCATTGGCGGTCGACGCGTCGACGACGAACTGAAGGAAGCTCTCGGGCGTGCCGGGGTCGTCCCCAGTGAGATGGTGATACGCTCGGGCAAGCTTGCCGATCAACCGGCGGTACCCGCGCGCCGCAGGCGACGCGGCATCGTTGTAGAGCTTTCGCACCGCGTTTTCCTTGGTCCCGAGGAGGAGTCGATCCTGGGGCTCGCGGCACAGGTAGGGACAGGCACGTGGCCGCTGTGGGTTGAGCGTCCGGCCGCCAATCGTGTACGCGAACGTGACCCGGTCGCCAAAGCGGTTCCGGTACAACCGATCGAAATAGGTCTCGTCGTAGGTGCATGCCGAAAGCGCCCAGCCGACTTTCACGGCAGCGCCGCGCGTGCGCATGATCTCGGTTTGAACGAGCTGCTGCGCCACGTAGCCGTTGTCGATATCGAGGGCCTCTTGCTTTCGCTCGACCTCCGACGCCGGCGCCAGAGAAGATGACCGTTGGATATCGACGGGAAAACCAAAACGCTCGACGAGCGCTTCCAAGGGCGCTTGAGCGAGCGATGCGGCGCGATGCACGTCGAGCCGCGGCACACCGGCATTGCATGCGTTGCTATCGGCGATGAGGATCGAGCTCTTCGCCAGGCCGAGGTTTCGGCGCACCATCTCTTGAGCGAGGACGAGGATCAGAACGTCCACCGGAAGACCGCAGCTCGCATCGTCCGCTGCAACGCCCACGCCAAACCAAACCGAGGTCGTCGACTCGAGCGCTTCGGGAGAGATCACTGGCTCGTACTGCCTCCGAGCGAAAAGCTCCTGACGGTTTGCTAGCGATGCGAGGCGCTCCCCCATAATTTGTGTCCCTGTGTAGCTGCTCATCGCGCGTTTCGCCGCATGACCTGATGGGCACCCTAGCGGACATGGCGCGAGGTCGCAAAACCTTTGAAGACACCAAAGAGTCCGCATACTTGCGTCATTAACTTGGAGGGTTGGTTCCTGGACTGCATCCTGAAAGCTCCGGAGAGCCGCTTGAGAATTCTTGCCAGTTTTTTAACCCTCACCCTCCTCGTCGCACTCACCGCCACCCTCTCGCCGAGCCACGCGCAGGACACGCCGTGGCAGAGGCGGATGCGAACGGGCGTGGTACTGAACGACTCACCAGAGGTTCAGTCAGCGG
>JAFDFW010000476.1 GCA_019309605.1 Deltaproteobacteria bacterium
TGATACCACCGCGCCCGCCCGCGGGTAACTCACGCATCCATTGCGCTTCCCTGCCGCCGAAATGCAGAATTTTCAGGCACGGTTCTTTGAGGCCATCGGAAACCAGCGGATCTGGACTGGCACGCCCGATGCATCAACAGAGCCCGACTTCGAAACCCGACCAAGGAAGGGGGACGCCATGAGAAGTCATCGCGTGAACGCTCCGCCCGTGCGAATGAAGGTGCACCTGTGACCACAAGAACAAAACAGATGTCGCCCGTCGATTCGGCCTGGCTGCACATGGAAGAGTCGACCAGTCTGATGATGATCACGGGCGTCTCCCTGCTCGACAAGCCGCTCGACTTTGAACGCTTCCGCAAGACATTGGAGGTTCGCCTGCTCACCCTGGATCGGTTCACCATGCGCGTGGTGGAGTCGGCCCTACCGGTGGGTACGCCCCACTGGGAGGTCGATCCCAACTTCGATCTGGATGCGCACATCCATCGCGTGGCCCTGCCGGCGCCGGGCGACATGGTGGAGCTACAGCGCCTCATCAGCGATCTCGCCAGCACGCCGCTCGATTTTTCCAAGCCACTGTGGAACATCCATCTGGTGGAGAACGTCGCGGGCGGCGCGGCCATGGTCTTGCGTCTCCACCATTGCATCGGCGACGGCACGGCCATGAATGCGGTTCTGTTTCGCCTCATGGACATGGCGCGTGATGCCCCCATCGGTGAAGTGCAAGAGCCTGCAACGGAAGCGCCCAAACGGCATGATTTCGTTTCGACTGCGTTCAGGCCCGTGCGCAGCATCGGAAACGCAATCCGCTACTTGGCGCACGAAGGCAGCGAAAGCCTACGCCACCCCTCACGCATCGTGGAAGGCGCGGGCGCCGCGGCCGAAGCGGCGAGCATCGTGGGACGCGTGCTGCTAATGACGCCCGATCCGCAGACGCCGTTCAAAGGTCCTCTCGGTGTGCAAAAGCGCGTGGCCTGGTCCAACAACGTTCCTTTGGCGGACGTCAAAACCGTCACCAAAGCATTGGGTACGAAGGTCAACGACGTGATGCTCAGCGCGGTGGCCGGCGGATTGCGCGACTATCTCATCGAGCGCAACGCCGATGTGAGCGATCTCGAAGTCCGGGCCGTGATTCCCGTTGACCTACGCGCGCCTCAACGAGGAATCGAGCTTGGCAACGCGTTTGGCCTCGTTTTCTTGGCTCTCCCGTTGAGCATCGCCGACCCGGTCGAACGGCTCCTCGAGACCAAAAAGCGCATGGATGCAATCAAGCAGTCGATTGAGGCCGTCACGTTCTACAGCTTGCTCAACATCTTTGGCGTGACGCCCCGACCGGTCGAGGAGCAGGGGCTCAGTATCTTCGGGTCCCGCGCCACCGCGGTCGTCACCAACGTGCGCGGGCCAGGTCAGGCGCTCTACATTGCCGGCAGCAAGATCGAAAACATCATGGGCTGGGTTCCACAAGCGGGACGACTGGGCCTCGGGGTCAGCATCTTCAGTTATGACAGCAAAGTGAGCGTCGGCGTGATCACCGACGCCGGGCTCGTGCCCCATCCGGAACAAATCACCGCTGCTTTCCGCGCCAGGTTCGACGAATTGTTGGCCATCGCCACTGCGGCGGAAGCCGACTGATGCGCAGCGAGCTCCGAGGAGAGAACCAAGGAAGACCTCGACTTCAAGTACCAAACCACACGCGCTAGGCGCAAGACGAGTACAATCACGCCCCATGGGCTCCATTCGTCAACCTCCCGACTCCCCCGCAGGCACGCCCGCACCCGACGCCGTGCGCCACGTCTGTATCTGCGTCGACGGCTCCCCCGTCTCGAGTTGGACGCTGCCCCACGGGCTTGCCATCGCGCACGCGTTTGACGCATCGCTGACCGTAGTGCGTGTGCTCGAGCTTCCGCACGCTCAAGGCACCCAAGCTTCGACCCATCCGTTGGAGTGGGAGATGCGCCGCTCCGACGCCCGCCACGACTTGGGCCGCATCTGCAAGGAGCACCAATCGCCTAACCTGCCGATCGACACCGTGCTCCTCGAAGGCCGCGTCACCAAAGAGATTCGCCAATGGGTGAGCCGCGACGGCGCCGACCTCGTGGTCTTGTGCAGCCATGGCGCCGGCGGATGGACCAAGGACGGTCTCGCGAGCACAGCAGGGCGCTTGGTGCGTGACCTGCCCGTGCCGACACTCCTCATTCCGGCATCCATCTTGGACGAGCTGCCCAAGAAGAAAGTCGCCTATGAGCGCATCCTGGTGCCGTTGGATGCGTCACCACAGGCCGAGCAGGCCTTGCCGCTCGCGGTTCGTCTCGCTCGCGAGCACGGTTCCGAGATGATCCTGATTCACGTCGTCCCAGTGCCCGAGCTCATCAAGCCCGAGCCCCTGAACGACGAAGAGCGCGAGCTCGAACGGCGCTTGATCGAGCGCAACACCCGGGTGGCCGAGCGATACCTGGGGCGTCTCAGTGACCAGCTCAGCCACGAGGGGGTGCGCGTGAGAACCGTCCTCACCCATGACGACGTTCGGCTCGAGCTCATGCGCTCCATCGAACGGGAGCACCCAGACCTCATCGTCCTCTCCGGTCACGGCCGGAGCGGCCGCACGCCGCTTCGATTGGGAGGCGTTGCAAGCTTCCTCGTCGAGCACGCGACCACCCCAACCCTGATCGTCAGACCGCGCGGCGGCCCCGCGTCGCATCCCCTATAAAAGACACATGGTCAATCCGCCCAGAGCGCATGCATTGGGTATCGGACCGGTGCGCGTCGTCGTTAGGCCGAGGACTTGGCGAGGCCGGTGATGCCAAACCCCGCCGCCAGGAGCGCGTAGATCGCGACGGTACGCTGGGCCGTGTGCATCGCCGTACGGATACGTCGGCTGTTGCTTGAGTGGCGTCAAGTAGTCTCGCCATCATGGGAATGCGCCGCGGAGCTGCCGCGCGGTCTGACGATCAGGGTTGGGGCGGTCGCGTGCTCGACGAGGAAGCTTGTAACGCTTCCCAATCGAAGCGGCGTGCGGCCGCTCCGGCCGTGACCGGAGAGGACGATGAGGTCTGGGTGCTCCCGTTCGATGGAGCGCATGAGCTCGAGC
>JAFDFW010000063.1 GCA_019309605.1 Deltaproteobacteria bacterium
ATTGGCGTCCTCCACTTCGTTCAACCCAAGCCATTCGTCCGAATCGTTCCGAAGTTCCTGCCCGCCCCCCTGACGCTCGTCTACGTCAGCGGGTTCTTCGAGATTCTCGGTGGCGTCGGGCTTCTCATTCCCGACACACGAGCCTGGGCGGCCTGGGGTCTCGTCGCGCTCTACGTCGCCGTGTTCCCGGCGAACATCTACATGCTCACCAACAATATCTCGCTGAACCCGAACAAACCGATCCCGCGCTGGGCCCTGTGGCTGCGGCTACCATTTCAGTTTCTTTTCATCGCATGGGCGTACTGGTTCACCGGGTGAGTTCTTCGCTTTTCTCGCGCCCCGATGAGTGGACTACCTTTGCTAGCAAGTTGGGTCGTGGCCTAACTGCGGCTGGCCTAGCTGCGACGGTTGCGTCGGTCTCTGACATCGCGTTCACCAGCGACGATCTGTCGATTCGAGCGTTCGTCGGTAGCGCCGGGCTTGGGTTGGGATTTGGGTTGACGATTGGTGCGCTGTGGGCGGGATTGGCGCACCTGCTCGCAAGACGTCCGCGGTTTGCTTCGTGGATAGTTTGGCCAGGGTTGGCGCTGTGGGCCTTCGCCCAGGTTGCTTGGAGCCTTCGGGCATTCGCGAACCTCGGCACCCGTTACAACACACTTGCGGTTGGCACACTGGTCGCTTGTGGGCTGGCCGCTTTGACGACCGGCGCTCTCCTGGTTCTGATGCAGCCCACCCGCACGGGCCCACCTCCGCTCGTCCGGGCGCCTCGGTGGATTCGATGGGTGATCGGCATAGCGCTCGTCGCTGGCGCACTTCTCTTCGTCTACGTGGACCGAACCCAGTTCCCAGGACAATACGCGATCTTCCACGTGGCCCTTCGAGGGTTGACGTTGCTCTGTATCGCCATCGCGATCCTGTTATCCGGGATCGTCCTCTCCCCTCGGCGGCGTTCGGTTCGCATCATCGGTACCGCATGTGTCGCACTGCTCGTGCTTTCGCCCTTCTTCTTGTTGCACGCACCGTTTCAGCCAGCGCTTGAAACCATGTTGAATCGGCCGTTCGCCGCCCTTCCGCTTCGAACCGCTCGACTCATCGCGGACTTCGATGGCGACGGTTTTTCGGCCCTGCTCGGCGGTGGGGACTGTGGGCCATTCGACCCAGATGTGAACCCGCAACAACGCGAGATTGCCAACAACGGTGTGGACGACAACTGTTTCGGGGGCGACGCAGACCCGGTCGTCGCGGCCGCACACCAAGCTGACGTTCCCGTGCCCACCGAACCGTCTCCGCAGCATGTCGTCTTGATCACCATCGACACCGTCCGCCCCGATCGGATGTCCCTCTATGGTTACGAACGCAACACGACGCCCGAGCTCGACCGTTGGTTTGAAGACGGGACGAAGTTCACCCGTGCATACGCCGCGGGGGGATGGACGAGCATCGCTATTCCAGCGATTCTGCGCGGCGTTAATCCGCGCCGTTTGCAGTGGACGCGCATGTACGAGACCAACCGTTACAGGTGCTTGAAGGCGCCGCTAGGCAACCAGTTGCGGGAGGGAGAAACACCGCGCGCCATGTTCTTGTTGCCGCTGAGCGATCCACATTGGTCACTGGCCAACTATCTGCGCCGGCGGGGCATGTTCACGGCGGCGGTCGTAGACGGCGGTTTCACCGAAATACTCTCCCACAAGTGGGGCACCGCGGAGGGGTTCGACACCTTCGTAGAAATCAATCTGTTGGCCCGGCACCTTCGAAACGATGCCCAAACGGCCGACGAAGCCATCGACATTCTACGCAACCGCCCCCAGGACAAGCCATTCTTTCTTTGGGTGCATTTCTTCGGCCCGCATGGGCCGAGCACACGTCACCCGGGAATCCCGCTAGCTGGAGATACCGAAGGAGATCTTTACGAGGGCGAGATCACATACGTCGACCAGCATGTGGGTCGGTTGCTGCAAGTCATCGATGAGCAGACCGACCGGCCCGTGACCGTCTTGGTGGCTTCCGACCACGGCGAGCGCATCCACAACAAGCGGTCCCGGGGTCACGGATTCGATCATTCAGAGCACAACATCAAGATCCCGCTACTCGCCAAGGGACCGGGTTTTCCGAGGGGTGAAATCGACGCGGTGGTGGGGGCGATCGACCTGATGGCAACCGTCCTGGATATCACCGAAACGCCCGGTCCAGCTGGGCTCGACGGAATCTCGCTGCGCGCGATCACCACGTCGGCCGATGAATACCGAGATCGCATACTCCTCGTCGACACCTTCATTTTCGACAAGAGCACGGGCGACACGGGTACCAAATTTGTGCTCGACCTCGTCTCTGCAGTTTCCGATCCTCACAAGCTCATCATGAACCGGCTCGACAACACGCTCGGGCTGTACGACGTCAATGACCCCGCAATGGCTGGCCGAAACTTGATAGTTTCACGCGACGCCGATTCTCTCGAACATCAGTTGCGCACGTACCTCGAGGAAACCGGGGGCGCGCCGCTGCTCGTGGACTAGCCTCACGGCCTTGTTTTCGGCCGCGCTTTTCGGGGCTTGCGAAGGCGCTTGAGAGCCTCGGCGTTGCGCTCGGTGGAATGCCCGCGCTCGGCGAGAATGAAACTGCCGGCGATTTCGACGACGCCGAACGTTCCATCATCGACTACGGGGTGTATGCGGTCGAGATCGACGCCGCCGATGTGAGTGGGAAACAAGATGTATTCGGCGTCTTGGATTCCCGCGCTGCGGATAGTGTAGGCATCGGGTCGATTGGACACGTGGGGCAATGTCCTCTCGGTCCCAGCGACTTTCGCCTCCGGCGGAATGAGGGCGCGTAGCGAAATGAGCTGTTCGTAGCGCTCGATGTCCTTGTCAGTCCGTTCGAAGTCGAAGGCCGTGAATCCGCCGCGGGCGATATTGTGCTGAAGGATTGCGCCGTGCTGATACGACGTAGCGGCCATCGCTAACGCTAACGCCATCAGCCAGGACCGGACCCGAATTTCGCCGTGCTGGTCTCCGGGCCACGTAGGCTGCTTGATCATCGTCAAAACGACAATGGATGCGAGAAACATCTCGAGCGCCCAGTGGGTGGTGTACTGAAAACCAATGTCGTAGAGGGCGGAGCGACTTGCCAACAATGTCATCACCAATCCTGGCAAACAAAACACGAGCCCGATTGGTTTTCGAAATGGCACGAAGGCGAAAGGAACCATCACCTGAAGAAAGTATTTGACCTTCGCGCTCTTGAGCAGCGTGCCCAGGGTGTAGCCGGGGTTCCCGAAGATGGTGACCAGTACACCGCCAAACCCCCCTGGCCCTCCCTCCGGAACCAGCTTCTCGTAGTACCAGACGAACGTAGACTTGCCGTCACGAAAGTATGGCATCACGCCCATCTTCATGATGAGGAAGTAGCCGATACCGATCAGCACCAGCGCCAATCCGGCCCGGGGCCTGCTGCGCGACAATAAAAAGTAAGCGCCAAGGACGAAGACCGAGAGCGCGATGTCCTCGCGAACCGACAGACTCAAGAGCAGCGGGATGATGGCCCATCGATACTTGCCGATGTCGACCAAGTAGGCGAGCCAGAACACGAACCCGATTCCTAGCGGAGGGTAGTGAAAATCGTAGAGGTTGGCGCCGTGCAGAGGCGCGTAGAATACGAACATGGCCGCGATCGAGACCGCTTGATAGGGCCCTAGGCGATTGCGCGCGAAGAGGAAGAGCGGAATGACTGCGGCACCAATGAGAGTGGCTTGAATGATCAGCAGGGTTTCCGCGCGCGGTGCAATCGCATAGATCGGCACGAGCAAGTACGCGAAAAATGTTGCGTGGTGACCCAGATGCGTGCCCTCGGGACCAAAGATCGGCGAGGCTTTCAGCAACTCGCCTCGCATGGCGTTGAAGACGACGTTGTCTTCGATCCCCATATCGTACGCTGACGTCCCGAGGTTCCAGTGGTTGCGCAGGGTGAAGAACGAGAAATAAGACGCGTAGAAGAAGAACAACCCGATCACGAGGACCCAGGGGAGCCATGGCGACCATCGTTCGAGAGCGTCTGCGGCGCGACTTCGCATCGAAGCAACGGGCCCAGAGGTCGCGCTGAAGAGGGGGGGTTCGGCGAGCGAGCGATAGAACAACTTCTGCGCTGCAAAGGCGGTAATCGCGGCGATGACGAGGAACTGGATGTCGAGGCCTTTCCAAATCTGCCACCGAAACAGCATAGGAACGGCGATCGCTAAGCACAGCGGCGAGAACTTCCAGCCGAGTAATTCGATCCTGCGCGCCGCATCGAAGGGCCGCGTTCGACGAGTCCACCAGTAGACCGCAACGGCCATCAGTGGGAGGGCTAGCCCGACGCCGCCGAACAGACCCAGCAGCTTGCGGGTGGCCGGCTCGATCTGGTTCGACCTGATGTAGGCGACCATCAGATCGCCTAACACCAGTTCCCAAACAGCGATGCCGCACGAAGCCCCTGCCCCGAGCAATAAAGCCGTCCCGCGAGCGAGCGACGACAGATACTCGCCGCCTGGCGGCGACACTACACGCTTTTCGGAAACGGCAGCTGCCAGTGCCGAGGTGCCCTCAGAGGGCTTCAACTCGTCTTCCACGCCGCCAGGGTAGTCACCTCGCGGGTCATGTCCAACTGGCGACCCCCGTCGCTCCCGAGGCTCCACTATCCCGGCTCGTACATCTAAGCAGCACGTTAGCTAGTTATTGAAAACGCCGAGATTCCCACAAGTTGCCGGTGGCGGAGGCGCCCAACAAGCGACGTAGTTCTTCGACGGTCTTTGGGCTGCTTGGTGCGATGTCTTGGCTCTCGCGTGGGTCGGTCGCAGCGTCGTAGAGCTCGACGTGGTTCGACAAGGCTTCGTAGACCAGCACGTGCTTGTCGGTCCGCACGCTGCGTGTGAAGAAGTTCTTTCGGCCGCTTAGAAGCTGGAAGATCGAGCAAAAAATCGGGCGGTTCGCGGACACTCGCTCGGGTGCGAGCGCCGGAATGAACAGGCTTTGGCCGTCAAGCGCAAAGCGATCCGATGGCAGGGACATTGCCTCGAGCAAGGTGGGAACAAGGTCTGTGAGCGCGACTCGATTCGAGATTCGCTGTGGCTCGAGGCCCGGTATTCGCACGATGAGCGGGACGTGGACCGACTCGACATAGCAAGTCAGGGAATGGATCGCGCCGCCGTGTTCTCCGAACTCTTCGCCATGGTCTGCGGTGAGGATCAGGATCGTGTCGTTCCACACGCCCGCCTGCTCCAGATACGACGTAAGGAATCGCAACATGTTGTCGAAGTTTGCGATGCAACGGTCATACGCGGCGACGTTCCGGGTGGGATCGGGGAACTCCGGCACCGACCTCCCGAGGTGCGCTCGGTACGGGTGATGCACGTCATCGAAATGGGCCATGACGAAGAAAGGTCGCCCGTCCCGCTGTGCGTCCTCCACCGCCGAGATGACATTCGAGATGATGTACTCTCCGCTCTTCCAGTCCGAACCCTCCGGCACCGAGAGAACCTGCTGAAAGTCTCGCTGCAGTCCCTTCAGATGCCGTACCACATAGCGGTTGATCGCGAGCGTGGTGTTGTACCCATGTTGGCTCAGGAGTTCGGGGAGCATCCATTCGCTTTCGAGCGTTTCCGGGTATCCGCCTTTCCATTGCATACTGCTCGGCCTACGACCGCTCAACATGCTGGGCATGCTCAACGCGGTGGTTGAAGATTGCGAGTACGCTCGGGTGAACAGCCATGCGTCGTTGGCAAGCTCGTCCAGATAGGGAGATGTCTTTTTCTTGTAGCCGTATGCGGTCAAATGGTCGGGGCGAAGCGAGTCGACGACGAGCACGAGCACGTTGAAGCGCTTCTTCTGCGAATCGAGAAGCTCACCGTAAAAGGGCGCTAGCTCGGGCACGACCTGCGCAGCGGTTGCATCGTGACCATCACAATCTTCATCGATGCCGTTGTTTGGGATTTCGGTTTTCGTCGGGGAACGGCTCGCATCGAACGCTGCACAATCACCCCCTCCAAAGAGCGAAGAGACACCATCGCGGTCGACATCGGTGAGACGCTGCAACCTCACAGCCGCCGATGGCGTTATCCGCCCGCCGCTGATCGCCGCACTGGCTCCGGGCCTCAGCTCGAAAAGCGCGATGGTGGTGACGACTGTGGCGATTAGCCATCCAGCCCACAAACGAACCGCGAGCGCGTTGCGTTGGCCTCTTACGAGTTGCCAAAGCAGGCCCTCAGCAGCGAAAAACAACGCCAGTGCGAACGGGGCGGCAAGGACACCCAGTTTCACACCGAACTCGGTGAACATGGGCACCAACAGGAGCCCCACCGGTAGCGCGACGAGCAGCACGTATCGGAGCAATGGCGATCGCGGGCGTGGAAGCCCCCACGAGCGGTCTATTTTTTCAAAGGCTCTGTCGAAGGTCGGACGCACTATCGCCGACGCGACGAGCATCACGACTAAGGCCCCCGCCGCACCCATGATCAGCACCGTGTCCCGCAGCGCCACCTCCTTGATGCGCTCCGATCGTCGAAGCAAGAACACGAACCCCAGGACCAGCGGGGCACCTACAGCGAGCGCCGTGGCGACCCACGCATGCAAGGCGACAACCGGCGGCCGCGTGAGCCAAGCGCGTCTCCGGAGGATGGGGTTCACGACGATGACGAGTGCTGCCTGAGCCAACCCCACGATCGCTCCGGCGGTAGCGAGGGTCCCAGCGCTCAACACGGCCGCAAGTAGTGGATTCTGCCCGGTACGATGCGCGCTCCAGAGGCCGTCGAAAACGCCCGCGACGAGCGCCGTCGTCGCTGCCAGCATGACATGCCGAATGACGGTTGCCTGACGGTTGGATCCAGTGCCGGGCACGCGCTCGTCAGGACCTTTGCGAGGTGACAGCCGCAGATTCCGCAGTTGGGGATGAGCGATCGGTCGGCGGAAGATTCAGCGTATCGGCTACCACGTAGAGCGGACGCCGTTTTACTTCTTCGTAGATGCGGCCGATGTACTCGCCAAGGATCCCCGTCATGATGAGCTGAGCCGAGGCAGCCAACGCTACTGCGATCATGATCGTCGCCCAACCTGGAACCGTCTGGCCCGCGATTGCCGCGTACAGCGCCCAACCTGAGATGACGATCGCAACGAACCCCGAAAGCAAACCGAGCCAAGTCGCCAGTCGAAGCGGAACGATCGAAAACGAGGTAATGCCGTCGATCGCGAAGCGCATCATCTTGCGAAGTGGGTATTTCGTTTCGCCGGCGAATCGTTCTGGCCGCTCGTATTGCACGGCAGCTTGCTTGAACCCCACCCATGACACCATGGCGCGCACGAACCGGTGCTGCTCGCGCAGGGCGCGCATCGACAGGACGACTCTGCGACTCATCAGCCGAAAATCCCCAGTATCGAGAGGCACCTCGATCGGGAGCAGCGCGCGCAACAGGCGGTAGAAGGCGGCGGCGGTCGCTCGTTTGAAAATGCTCTCTCCGTGGCGAATGGACCTCTGGCCGTACACGACGTCGTATCCTTCACGCCACTTTTGAATCATCTCGGTGACGACCTCGGGCGGATCTTGTAGGTCAGCATCCATGATGACCACAGCATCCCCTTCGGCGTGGTCCATGCCCGCCGTGATCGCTGCCTGGTGCCCAAAGTTGCGCGAAAAGGAAATGACCTTGTACCGGGGTTCTGCCGCGGCGATCTCATTCAGCATTTCGGACGTACGGTCTTGGGAGCCGTCGTCGACGAACACCACCTCCCACCTCTCATCCATCTCGCTCAAGAACCCTTTGAGGCGGCGGTCGAGCTCCTCGATGATTGCTTCCTCGTTGTAGACGGGAATGATGAGTGACAGCGCAGGGCGTTCCATGAGTCGATCCGAGGCTACCAAGCGGTAGCGGGCCTTGTACAACGACGTCGTGTATAGTTCAACCCACGGACCACACGTGGAGTTTGAGGAGTACAAACAGAGCTACGTGGCGGAGGTCGAGCAATCGATCGACTTCACCGGACAGAGCCATGATTTCTTCATCCGCGTCAAGGCTGATGAGCTCGTCGCTTCTTGCGATAGACAGCTCGGGTCCCTGGAGCGGCGCAGCGTTCTAGACGTTGGATGTGGCGTCGGGCTCATGTCGCGCTACGTGGGCGAGCGCTTTGGCGAGCTTCGCGGCGTCGACATCGCGGCTGGCGTAGTGGCGCGAGCCGCTGCGCACTTTCCGGCAGGGAAGTTTCAGCTCTATGACGGCGAGCGAATCCCCTTCGGCGATCAGACCTTTGACGTCGTGTTCACCGTGTGCGTTCTGCACCACGTGCCGCCAGCGCAATGGACTTCGCTGGTCGCCGAAATGGCGCGCGTGCTCAAACCAGGAGGACTTCTCTACATCTTCGAGCACAACCCCTACAACCCGCTCACTCGGCGGGCGGTGAGCAACTGCCCTTTTGACGCCGATGCGAGGCTGCTCACGCGCGGCCGGTCTACTGCCCTCATGCAAAGCGCTGGGCTCGAATCAGCCGAGGCGCGCTACGTCCTTTTCTTTCCATGGAATGGCTCGGGCTTTCGAAGCATCGAATCCGGCCTGCGCTGGCTGCCGCTCGGCGCACAGTACTTCGTCTCTGGGCGCCGCGGCCCCTAGCAGCTGCTTTGCATCGGGCAGCGTCAGCTCACCAGCGGCGCTGGCTCAAACTCTTCCAACCGCCGCAGTGCACTCTGCGCCGCATGAAAGCCGCACATCCCATGCACACCGCCCCCCGGTGGAGTGGATGCGGAGCAGATGAACACACGCGGGTTCGGCGTCGTGTATGGATCGAGCCTCGCTACAGGTCTCGTGAAGAGCTGGAATACGTCGGCGATGCCGCCGGTGATCGCGCCA
>JAFDFW010000477.1 GCA_019309605.1 Deltaproteobacteria bacterium
ATGCGTCCACAAGCAATTCATCGACCAGGGCCGCATCGATCGCCTGACTCTTTGACGTCGAGGCAACGGTGGAGGGAACTACCCCAGCTGCGGTCTTCGCGGGGCCACCCGGAAGAACGTTGCCGGGTTGGCTCGGCGCCGGCGCTGGGACTGAAGCCCCGACGACGGCGGGTTGCTCGGAGCCAGCTGCTTGCCCGCTTTTGATGGCGTGGGGCTGAGAACCAACAGGAGTGGGCGCGCTAGCCGTGCGTGGGGAATTCCCGCCCGCTCGAAGAAGCCGACGTAAGTAGGCCTGAGAGCTTCGGTAGGGCACGTCGGGGGTCGCATCGCTAACGGTGACGCGCTCGTGGGCCGCAGCCAAGCTCTGCCCCGGGAAAAGGGCATCAAAGAAGCGATGGGAGTGCCCGAGCGCCTCTTGACTTTCGCGGGCATCCGCGTAGCAGCCCCACGCTAACCGGTGAGGCAGCGTCGAATAGAAACCGCATGTGTTCGCGCGTACCACATCGTTCGCATCGTAGAGCACACGATCGAAGCCCCCGGAAAAACACTGGGACATGAGCATCACGACACGCACGCCCGGCGCGAGCCTATCGAGCAGCTTGGAGAGATCGGAGCTCGAAATTTGTTCCCCCCACAGCACCACGCGGGACTCACCGCCCTTTTGCATTCTGTCGCCGGTCCCGTGATCTGTCACATAGAGCAGCAGGGTGTCATTCTTGCCGAGCGAGCGTCCGCGAGTTTGAAACCAAGTTTCAAGGGCAGCCAGCTTCGCCGGAAGCAAATACATGCCCTCCACCGATGAGTTCTCGTAACGGATCGAAGGTCCTAGCAAGTTGCCCAGCTTCGTCGGCTCAAGCAACCAAGCGTCAGGAAACTCGTCGGGCCGCACCGTGGCTAGATCGGGCTCTGGATTTTCCCCGTCCCCACTCAAAATCGTAATGCGCTCCCGCGACACGCTCGACTCCACCAGCAGCGAGGTCAAGCGCCGCAAGTGCAGCAAATGCGAGTAGTAGTTCTGTGCCTTGCTCTGACCACCATTAATCAGCAGGGCCTCAACACCTGGAGCTGGAGCCTGAGTCTGAACTGCCGGCATGGCGGGCAAGACTCGATCGGAAGTGCAGCCGATCAGAAGAAACGCAGCGAGGGCGAAGACGGGCGAAAACTGGAGCCAACGCATTGTCCGGGTCTAGCCTGCCGATGGCGAGGGGGCCAGGTATGCCAAGCGGAAGCCCACGGGCTCGCCGTTCGCCAAGCGAAGCCACCCGAAGCCGAGACACCGCGCAGGCACGCTCTTGTCGCGCTTCTCGTCAAGTGGGCGAGCGTGCTGCGTGTTCATCAACGAGGCACCCACCGATTTGGGTTAGAGCCAGCCCCCTCCCAAAGCTCCTCTTCGGTCATCGCGCGACGCGCTTGATCACGTCGACAACGATGCCCCAGCCCGTGGGAATCCCCGACGTCGCCGAAACCCCAGAGCCGAGCATGCACGCGTAGACGCCCGGATTGGACTCCAGAGTCAACGCAAGGCTTACGGTCGGCTCGATCATCACGCGGGGGCGGCCTCATCCAACCATAGTCATTCGCGAACGGAAACCCTGGCCGTTTTAGTCCGTTGCGGCGCAACACGGTTCACTTCTTCGCCCGTTCGCGCTATATGAGGCTTCGTACGGAATGCGCACCCTTGTCTTAGACCAGGGCTATCAGCCCCATCGCATCATCAGTTGGCAACGCGCCGTCTGCATGATTTTCGATGGCAAGGTCGAGGTCGTCGAGGAGTACGACGAGGACGTTCGCTCCGTCACCATCACCATCAAGATGCCCGCCGTCGTCCGGCTGCTTCGGACCCTTGCTGGCCGCAAGCGGGCTATCAAGTTCTCCCGGATCAACGTCGCAATGCGTGACGACTTCCAATGCCAATACTGCGGCGTGCGTCATCGCCTTCGCGGGCTGACCTACGATCACGTGGTTCCCAAATCACAAGGTGGCAAGACCAACTGGGAAAACATCGTCATGGCTTGCTACGGCTGCAACGAGAAGAAGAGCAATCGCTCGCCTCACCAGTCGGGCCTTCGGTTGCGGCGCCCGCCGGTCAGGCCCAAGTGGTTGCCCGTCGTCGCGTTTCGCGTTGATCCGGCGAGTTCGATCCCCGAGGCCTGGGCCAACTGGGTCTACTGGCACGGCCGCTTGGAGAGCGATCCCTAGGAGCCGCCAGCGGAGGCCTACCAACTGCTCGACGAGCCGCCGCCTCCGAAGCTACCCCCGCCTCCGGAGAAACCGCCGCCGCTCGAGAACCCTCCGCCGCCAGACGACCAGGAGCCGCTGGACCAGCCAGTTCGCCGGCCTCCCTTGCCACTCTTCTGCTTCTTCCGTCGTCTCCCAAAGAAGGACCAGATGATTGGGGCGCCAATCAACCAGAATGCGGCGAAGAACGGGCTCGCGCTCGGTCCGGCAACGCTGAGACCACCGACAAATACAAACGGGATCAGGAACAGGTAGAGAAACCACTGGAACGGATTGGTGCCGATCACCACCCAGACGAAGGGCACCAAGAACAACAGCCAGAGCACGCCGAACATCCTCGGTGGAAGGTCGCTCTGTACGTCACTCTGGCTGGGAGGAGGAAGCGTGCTCGTGCCGCGGATGAGGCCGTCCACCGCATCGACCGCGCGCTCCACTCCGCCATCGAAGTCACCGGCGCGAAACCTGGGCCGCAGGACCTGGTCCAGAACTCGCCTCGACATCACGTCGCTCAGCACGGGCTCCAGGCCGTAGCCGACTTCGATGCGCATTTTCCGATCGTTCTTTGCGATCAACAGAAGCGCGCCGTCGTCTTGTTCCGCGCGGCCGAGCTTCCAGGTTTCGGCGATCCGAAGGCTGTACTCTTCGAGCTGCTCACCATCGAGACTGTCGATGGTGAGCACGACGACCTGTGCGCCTTCGTCCTGTTCGAGGGTTGCCAGCGTGAGGTCGATTCGCCCTGGCACGGCGGGCGCTAGAACTCGACCTTGGGCGGTTCGTCCGCCCCTGGGGTCGCCTCGAAGTATGGCTTGTCGCCGAAGCCCATGATCTTCGCCAGGAGA
>JAFDFW010000478.1 GCA_019309605.1 Deltaproteobacteria bacterium
ATCGTCTTTTCGAGGGCGTCGATGTCTGTTTTTTCGTCGACAAGCTGCTGCCAACGCCCCTGGATTCCGTCTTGGGCGTGCGGGTCGAGAGACATCGACGATGCGCGCGTCGGTTTCGCGTCCACCGTTCCGGCGCCATCGAGGCCCAGGTGCCGGGCTTCGATGACGGCGTCTTTTGGATTGTTCGCGCGCGCACGGTTTCGCGCGCGCTCTAAGACCGCCTCGAGCTCGCGGATGTTGCCGGCCCACGCGAGCTGTCGAGAGGTGAGCAGCTCCACGGCGCTGCCGTCTAGCTCCCACTCAGTCTGTCCGTCGGTCCGGTTCAGGTAGCGGAGCGCGATCGCGGGAATGTCGTAGCGCCGCTCACGCAGAGACGGCAGGACGATCGGCACGGTGGCGAGACGATAGTAGAGGTCCTGGCGAAAGCGCCCGTCCGCGATCGCCTTGTGCATGTCTCCGTTGGTAACCGAGATGAGCCGGAGGTTGGCGGTTTTTGGCTCGCGACCTTGGTAGCCGAGAGGCCGATAGGAACCGAATTGGGCGAAATCAAGCAGGAGCTGCTGCGCATTCGGTGGCAGGTTCAACACCTCGTCCAGGATTAGGGTTCCGCCGTCTGCGTACTCCACGAGCCCTTTGCGTTTGGACACGGCGCCAGAGAACGAGCCCCGCTCGTGCCCGAAGAGCTCGGACGTAATGGTGTTGAGATCGTCAGCCATCCCGAGTGTGGCGCGGACGATGGGCTCCTGGTTACTCGCGCGCGCGAACGCGGTAGCGAGCTGGGTCTTCCCTGTGCCTGACTCGCCCAAGAGCATGATCGAAGCCTGGCCGGCGGTCGCCCCACGCAGCTCCTCGCGAATGCCGGCCATGCTGTCGGGGCTGAGCAGGTCGTCGAGGCTCAAGTAATGGTCGTTGCGGTCCTTGGCGCGCTCGACGCGAAGGTCTTCCTGCGTAGCCTCGATCAGCGATTGCTGTGCGATGACGCCGCCAAGGAGCGACCCTACGCATTCGATGAACTCCAGCACTTCTTTTCTCGTTACTTGATCACTTGAAAACTCGAGGTACATGGCGCCGACCAACGCGCGGGCGCGCCTCGACGCCGTGGGGTGCGACCAGAGCGGGACAGCAGCAAACGACCCCTCAGGCGCGTACGGAACCGGGCCTGCGATCGTCTTGAGCTCGGTTTGCGCTTGGCTGAGCGACTCGGTCACGTGCTGAGCGAGGACCGCCGGTGCTACGCCGCGGAAGCTTGCGGTGCGAGACCGATGCATCGGGCCCCCGCCCTTGGTCTCGAGGGTGCTCCACGCCGAGCAAGCGTCCACCTGCACACAGAGTGCTTCGAGGGTCTCCTCGATAAAGCGACCGCGGTGAAGTCCTGTCACGACCGCGGATACGATGTCTCGCATGCGCGGCCAAGGATTCGTGATCTCGACGCGGCCCATATGGCCCGCTTAGCCTACATGCTCGAAGCGCTTTCGACCAGGAGCGTTCTCATTCACCCACCATTCGGCTGCCCCATTCGGAGCGGACCTCCACGAGCGGTTGCCCACGGCAGGCAGGCGTCACCTGAGCCCGGGACGGTGAAGACGTCCATGCCGTGGTCGAAGGTCTGCACGAAGATCTCGAGCTCGCCGTCACCGTCGAGATCACCGACGGTGGGTGCGGCGGGGGCTCCGTTGCCATTGCCGTTGCTGCCTGGGTTCGGCAATGCGATGTCGTGCAAGAGGGTTCCGTCCGCAGCGAGCACGAGGAGGTTGCCCGAGTCGGTGACGTCGGGTGCGCCATAGGTGGCAAAGAGGACCTCGGGCGATCCGTCCTGGTTGAGGTCCGCGACCACCGGCTCCGACGCGTACATGACTTGGCGCCCGTGCGTGTAGTTGAACCGCCACAGGACCTGGGCGTCGGCGTCGAATGCGTAGAGGAAGCCGTCGTTGAGCGACACGAGGATCTCGGGACGATCATCACCTTGAAGATTCACGGTCACAGCGGCGGGGACCCCGCGCGGTGGGTACCATCCGTCCACCAAGATGGGGCGCTCGCCGCGCGGCAGATCCTCCCATCCGGGGAGGCGCATCGCGGATCGCGAGCCGTCTCCGTATGCCCCCTCGAGCACCATCAACGCGTACGCTTGAGTTTCGTAGGGCTCGTGCATCTCTACGTTTGGAATGCCAAGGACCTCGTTGTCACCGTCGCCGTCGAGGTCGACGATGTTCGGAGGGGAGGCAGTCCACTGCAACCACTCTGCCCAGCTCGGGTGCGGCCACTCCCCGCTGTGGTCATGGTAGTGGTCCGCCTCGATCTGCGGGTCCGCCCAGCGGATGAACTGTCCCCAAGTCAGGCGTTCGCCGGCGAACTCCGAGGCACGGTTCGTGAACCATGGTGCGCTGTCGATCGCGACCCCATCATGGTTGAAGGCCTGGATGTGATGGTTGTCATAGGTCGCGATGATCTCCAGCTCGGGATCGTCATCGATGTCCCCGATGGCCACGTTGAGCCCGTAACAACCAAACCCGCTGTGTCCCTGAAGGTTCCGGTCCGCGTCGTTGCCTTCGCCCGAGCGGTTATTGTATCGCGGCCATGCGGGTTGATGGCCGCCGGCCGGTTGGTAGGTGCGGCCATCGACGTCGAACACAAACACCTGTGCGCCGCCGTCGCTTGTGCTGGCGGTCTGCGTCGTCGTGGCCACCACTTCGATCAGCCCGTCGCCATCGAGGTCCGCTGCTGCCAGGCCCCGGACCTCCGGCTGGTTGCCGGCGGTGCTCGTGTTGGCGACCCAGCGGCGATCGAGCGCAGACGAGTTTCCCGACCAAGAGTAGGCCACCACCTCGTGTCCGCGACCCACGACGATTTCCTTCGAGCCGTCCCCTTCGAGATCTACCACGACATGTGGCGCATAGACGCGCCCGCCATCGCCATCGTTGGAATCGACCAGCAGTTGCCGCTCGCTGTCGAATACGTACACCGAATAGTACGCGGCGATGAGCTCGTTGCTGCCGTCCCCGTCGAGGTCCGCGATCACGGGTGAGGCGTACCAGCTGGTTTGGCCTCGCAGGTTGGCGACGAACACCGGCTCTTGCACC
>JAFDFW010000479.1 GCA_019309605.1 Deltaproteobacteria bacterium
CCTCGGTCACGTTGGTCACGCTGTAGGCGTGCTGATTCCAAATGCGCCGCGTGCGTACCCAGTTGTTGTCCGCATCTTCCCAGATCTCGATTCCGCCGTGGGCCGAATCGCGGTTTGGCTCGGGAATCACGACCTCGGATTTCCCGTCGTTGTCGACGTCGACGACGATGGGCATCTCCAGGCGCGTGTTGCGGCTGTGCAAGTCGTGTTCGTAGAGAATGCTGCCGTTCGAGCCATTGAAGATCCGGAAGGTCGTTTCGTCCGCGTACACCACTTCAGCCGAGCCGTCGCCTTCGAAGTCGAACGCGCTCGATCCGGTCACGCGACTCGAACAATCGTCGTTCTCGACCATCCAGCGAACCCACTCGCGCTCGCACCCCTCGGGCAGCGGGTTTCCGGTGCACTGAAAGTCGAAGACCACGTAGGCGGTCGAGCTCGCGGTGCCGACCTCCGCAAAGCCATCCCCGTCGAAATCCGCCACGGTGGGCGGTCCACTCTCATTGGCACCCGCGGTGTGGACCACGACCGGAGACCCTTCGCTCATGATTGGGTTCCCCAACTCGTCGTAGGCGAATAGGTCCAACGCCCCTTGCCCTCGGCATAGGATCCGCTCCGGCGGCAGCAGGTCCCCATCTTCGTCGTACAACGGAGCGGACGGCATGTACGCGGCAGGCGAGTAGGTCGGCTCGGCGACGTTCGCGGGAGCGCCGGGAATCCGAATCGGCAACGGGATCCCGGGCACCGGTGAGCCATCGTGGTTCAGGATGAACAACTCACCGAGGCGAATGATCACGACTTCACCATCATCGTCGTCATCGAAGTTGCCGACCGCGTTGTAACCGTCGCAGTCGAGCGAACCTCCACAGCTGGAGTTGGTCGTCGTGTACTCGTGCGTCCATCGCTCGGTTCCGTCGTAATTGTAGACGGTGTTTCCAGCGATTACCTCTTGCAGACCGTCGCGATCGAGGTCTGCCACGGTCGATACGGGACCCAAGAACGCGTTGTTGCCGATCCCGAGGTTCGCACCTGGCGTCATGGCCTCTAGATCACGCCCGTCCCAAGCAAGTGCTCCGACCGGTAGATCGACATCCCCCGGCCCCTTGCCCGTGAGACCATCGAGCACGACGTTCCCAATGATGACCTCCGGCCTACCGTCCGCGTTCAAATCGGCGAGCGACGGCTGGGCGCCACCGCGAGTGTGCTGCGTGGCAGGGAGGCTGTCGTTCTGCCACATGACCTGCCAGGTCGAGCCATCGTCGGCGGTTCTCCGCCAAGCAATCGTACCGCCGTTCTTGAAGGTCGCGACGATCTCCGGCACTCGTTCGCCGACCATGTGATCAGGGTGAAGGTTGCCGAGCGCGATGCCCGTCGAGTTCCCGATCCAATCGTCTGATGTGAGGCCCTTGAGCGTGGCATGGGTAGTCATCGTTCCGTCGCCGTTGCAACCACCCGAAACGACGCGCACGACACCTCGTCGCGTGCAGCATCCGTCCGCGCCATAGTCGAAGCTCGCAAACACGATATCCGGCGTGTCGAGCATGTCGGTGACCCCGTCGCCGTTGTCGTCGGTGAGGTTGGCGACGGCGGGCGTCATCACGACCTCGCTCATACCGGCGATTTCAACTTCCTCGGCGGTAGCGCCTATCTGCGCCTCCGGAGGCGTCCAGCGGCATCCGATGGTCGGCTCGAATTCGCCTACAGGAGGTCTGAACTCGCATGCCTCGACGGCGTCACGGGAGATGCACACTCCAAGGCTCGGCTCACAGAGCTCGTCGGTTTCACAATCCTCGCCGAACATGCATTCGTGGAGGAGCGGGACACAGTCGCCACCGATGCATGCCTCGCCGCTCGCGCAGCAGAGTGCCTTGTCGCTTCCGCACAACTGCGAGGGAGTCTCGCACTGGGCCACGCACGAACCCTCGAAGCACATCTCCGCGCTGTCGCAGCAGACCCCATTGCATTCGGGCTCGCTGCCGCAGTCGGCGACGCAGCGTCCGTCTTGGCATACCGAGCCGGCTGCGCAGCACTGGGCCGTCCCCCCAAAGATGCATGCGGGTACATCTCCACAGATCGAGACGCACAGCCCATCGTCGGAGCACGTCTCGCCGAACGGACAGTCACACGAAAAGTCTGCGCCCCCGCCACCGTCGCCACGAGGAGCCCCTGCCGGAGGCACCTCCCCACAACCGGCTGAGACGATCCAAAACAAGACGAACCAGCAGCTTGACCGCATGAGTTGAAATATAAGTGTAATATTCCGTTCATGCTAGCCATACTGGGCCGCTTCTCTTTGGCCTGCGGGTTAAACGGCGTATCGATGGCATACAGCGCCCCGCAGATGCCGCACTACGTATCGCCGGCCGAGGCGTTTGCGGAGTAGTCGCGCGTCTCCACCACGTCAGCGTAAGGGAGCGGCTCGATCGCCCTGCCGCGATGCCGGGCCCACGCCCTCGTGAACACGGCTCCCATCAGAAAGATCTGCGTGGTGTAGTAGATCCACAAAAGCAGGACGATCAACGAGCCGGCGGCTCCGTAGATCGACGCTGGGCTCGCGTAGCCGAGGTAGAGGCCGATCAAGAACGAACCGCCAAGGACGAACAAGCAGGTCACCGCCGACCCGACCCAGACGTCCCGCCACGCGATGGTGGCGTCAGGAAGCCAGCGGTAGACGAGGGCGATCAGCGGCGCCAAGACCGCAAACGCACTCCCGAACTCCGCCATCGTCAACATATAGCCGCTATCCCCGACGAGATGGGCGGCGGCCGCGGCGCCCGAGTGAAGCAACACCAAGGCGATTAGCGAGCTGCCAAAGATCAGCACCATCGCAAAAGCGAGCAGCCTCCGCTCCGCCAGGTGAAGCCTCTCGGAGCGACTCGCGTGAACGAGGAGCTTGGGCCTAATCCCCCACATGTGGTTGAGCGCACGCCGCAGCATCGAGAACAGGCGCGCGGAGATGTACAGCATGAAGACGGCGCCGATGACCGGCGCAGCCCAGCTCGTTGCTTCGTCGCCGAGCTGAACGATCGCTTCGACCAGAAACGTCGCCATGTCAGAGCCGAGAAACACCCCGA
>JAFDFW010000480.1 GCA_019309605.1 Deltaproteobacteria bacterium
ACTTCGGCACCATCCACGTCCAGACGCTTTGCCGCGCAAAAATGGGCGACAAAGTCGGGATCGGAGTCATCGAAACCCTTTGCTACGGGCCCCACGAACCCTCGGGATTCCAGGGCTTTTTCGACGGAGCGGCCTGAGCGGACCGAGGGAGAACAACGTGAACGCACGCACTGCATTCGTCACTGGTGCCGCGACCGGCATCGGCAAGGGCCTCGTCGAGAAGCTCGACCGGGAAGGCTGGCGGGTTTTTGCCGGATACAACCGAACACCGCCAGACGCACTCGTCGCTGCTTGCGGCCCCGAACTGCGCACGATGTGCTGCACGGTCAGCGATCCGGACAGCGTGGCCGAAGCCGCGCGTCAAATCGAGGAAGCGCTCCAGGGAGCCGCACTCGACCTCCTGGTGAACAACGCTGCCACGGCCACCGAAGCGACCGGAGCGATAGAGAACGTCAATATCGAGGCGTTCCAGCGCCTTTTCGAAGTGAACCTTTGGGGTGCGCTTCGGTTGACGCAGGCGCTTCTGCCCTTGGTTCGAAAGAGTGACGACCCTCGCATCATCAACGTCGGCTCGCCGTCGCAATACCTCACGATTCCCCTCGGGGCGCAGTATCCGATCAGCAAGGTCGCGCTCGCCAAGCTGACGGAAGCGCTTCGCATCGAGCTCAAACCATTCGGAATTCAGGTGACGTCCCTGGAACCCAACGGAGTGCAAAGCCCGATGACCTCGTTCCCTGAGCACGAGAAGACCGACCTCTGGGCTAGCTTTCCCGAGCACTTGCTCGGGGAGTACCAGCGCCACTTCCAGTACCCCGGCGATGTCCTCGAGGCCGCCGCTTCGCTGTGGACGCCGGAGAAGTTCGCCGACAAAGTCTACCGGCAGGTAGTGTGCGCGAAGAAGCTCAAGCCGAGGTACATCATCGGGCCCAACGCATGGGTTCTGCCCACACTCGACCGCTGGGTCTCCAAGAGTGCTCAGGAGCGGCTCTTCGAACGGATGTTCCGCAAGTCATGACGACGCCCGAGCCCGTCCCTACGCGCATCACCGATTGGAAGAAACCGCGGATTCCACTTCTGCTCACCGTGTTCAATGCGGTCGGCGAGTGGCCCACACGCGCGCTCGTCTCTTTGGATTCAGAGTCCCTGCTCGCCGCCGCGCGCAAGCGAACGGGGCTCAGGAACTTCGGTGACGAGCGCTTCCTCGAACCTCTCGAGGTGCTCCTGAATGCCTTGAGAACCGAGGCCCCGCTCTCCGCCTTCGGGCGGCTGGTCGCGCGTCATTTCATCGTGCAGTTGCTCGAGAGCCGGCTCCGTATGGAGGAGCTCTATCGCCTTCACCCCGAGATCGAGGACGAGAAGATCGAGCGCCCAATCATCGTCGCCGGCCTTCCGCGGACGGGAACGACGCACCTCTTCAACCTCATGTCGCAGGACGCATCGCTCCGTTGGATCCCGTATTGGGAGAGCATCGAGCCTTTTCCCGACCCGAGCGAGAAGTGGGGCCGAGACGGGCGCGATCCTCGGATCGCACGCGGCGCAAAGACCCTTCAGTTCCTCGAAAAAATCATGCCGCTCTTCATCGCCATGCATGAATTCACGGTCGAGGGGCCGCACGAAGAACTTCAGCTCCTCGCCATGGACTTCTCGAGCGTGCTGTTCGAGAGCAGCTGGCACATCCCGAGCTATGCCGACTGGTACAAGCGAACCGATCGAACCGCTTCGTACGCGTACCTCAAGCGGTGCCTCAAGGCGTTGCAGTTCCTGAGGCCCAAAGAGCGCTGGCTTCTGAAGACGCCCGAGCACCTCATCAATCTCCAAGCTCTCGTGACGGAGTTTCCGGATGCGACTTTCGTGCAAACCCACCGCGACCCCGTTCGGATCACGGCTTCGCTCGCGGTCATGATCACCTATGGGTCGCGCATGCAGCAGCGAGGGGCCGATGTCGAAGAGGTCGCGCGGTACTGGTCAGCCCGCACCGAAGACTTCCTTCGCGCAAGCGTCCGAGATCGCGATCTCCTTCCGGAATCCCAGGTCATCGACGTACACTTCAAAGACTTCATGGCCGACATGAAGGGCACCGTGAGACGGGTTTTCGATTGCGCAGGGCACCCCTACACGGACGCGACGGACCGGGCTATCGATCGCTTCCTAGCTGAGAACCCCAAGGGTAAACACGGCCTCGTCGACTATCGGTTGGAAGATCTGGGCATCGACCCCGAGGAACGCCGCGAAGCGCTTGCCTTTTATCGAGAGCGCTTTGGGGTCGCGGATGGCTAACGTATTGACGTCTTGACCGAGCGGTCTAGCAACAGGAGATGGCAAGCATGGACACACCCCGGCAAACGCCGACCAACCCGACAAACGGCCGCCGCGTCCAAGCCTACATCGACTTCTCGTTCAGATGGCGATGGCTCATCCTGATCGGCACACTCGGCATCGGATTCCTGGCCGCAAGCGGCGGCCGCTTCATCGAGTTCAAGAACGACTACCAGTATTTCTTTCGCGAGGACAATCCTCAGCTTCGAGCCTTCGAAGACTTGCAGGACATCTACAGCAAGAGCGACAACACTTTGATCGTCGTTGCGCCCGACTCGGGCGAGGTGTTCCAAACCGACACACTCGTCGCGGTGGGCGAGATCACCGAACGCGCGTGGCAACTGCCGTTCGCGACACGGGTCGACTCGATCACCAACTTCCAGTACTCGCACGCCGAGGAAGACGACCTAATCGTCGATGACTTGGTAGACCTCGAACGAGAGCACACGGCCGAAGGGCTCGACCAGCTTCAGGCGATCGCACTCGCAGAGCCGCTCTTGAAGCGGCGGCTAATTTCGGACGACGCTCGTGTCACGGCTATCAACGTTCGACACACGCTTCCCCGCGAGTCCTCCGACGAAGCTACTCGGACCGCGCTCGCCGTCCGGAAGCTCGTCGCCGACATCGAGAGCAAGTACCCAGGGCACTCGGTCTACCTCACCGGTGGTGTGATGTTGTCGAACTCGTTTTTCGAAGCGTCGGTTCAAGATCTGTCGACTCTGATTCCGCTGATGTACGCGATCCTCCTCCTCACC
>JAFDFW010000064.1 GCA_019309605.1 Deltaproteobacteria bacterium
GGCTCCTCGGCCCGCACGTCGACGACACCGAGGATGGCGCCGCTCCACGGGTCGATCCACTCCCCCACCCAACGGCCGTCGACGGCTAGGGGCGGCGCGAAGACGGCGCCCTCGACGAGGCTGCGATCGGGCGTGAAGTACTCGTGGGCCGCGTTCCGGACCCAGGCCAGCAAGGTCGCGCGGCCCGAGAGCACGTGGGCCACGACCTCGTGATCGGGCGCGTCGACGGGCAGCCCCCGGTGGCGCTCGAAGGGCTTGCGCGCGAAGGGCACCCCCTCCGTCAGGCGCGCCAGCGGGGTGAAGTGGAAGTACCAGTCCTCGGGGTCGACCACGAGGTCCCACCACCAGCACATGCCGCTGCCGAAGGCGCCCGAGAAGGCGCCCGCCCACAGAAGGTCGTGGAAGCCCTCCCCTTCCGGGTCGCCCTCGCGGTTCTCTTCGAGGCCTTGGACGTCGACGCCCGCCTCGGCGAGCAGAACGGGCTTGCCGTACTGCGCCATTCGGTCGACGAGCTCGAAGATCGTGTCCGCTACGGGCAGCACCACGCCCCAGCTGTGGATCTGGTAGCTGTGGAGCTGCACGAAGTCGATCTCGGGCAGCTGCCAGACGGGCTCGTAGCGGAGCGGGGACTCCTGGATCGGGGTGTTGCCGAGCGAGGCCGCGATGGTCATGGTCTCGTCGGTGGTGCTGGTCGTGACGAGGTGGTCGTTCGGGTCGAGCTCGCGCAGCAGCCGTGCCATCTCGCGGTGCCAGTCGACCACCGGGTCAATGGTCGGCGGCTGCTCGGCCAGGTCGGATTCGTTCCACAGCTCCCACGCCAACAGGTTCGGCGAGTACCCCCAGCGCGCGACCACGTAGCGCAGGTAGCGGCGGAAGATCTCGAGCGCAAAGGGATCGGTATAGACCTCGTCCGGGGCGGCGAGCGGGCCGCCGTTGGCGGCATTGAAGGGGTTCGTGCCCCAGCCCGAGCCGAAGATGCTGTCGAGCTCGAAGGGAAAGTGGCTCTGCAGCGAGAGCATCACGCGCACGTCGTGCTGCTCGGCCAGCTCCATCACGCGGTCCAGGCGCCAGGCGCGGTCCATCCGCGCCGACCAGTCCTCGAGCGTTGCGGGCTCGTAGAGGAGGCCCATGTCCCACTCGGGCATCCACAGGCGGATGAAGTTCGCGCCGCTGGCGTCGAGCTTCGCGATCCAGTCCTCGTAGGCGCCGGTGCCGCGGCGGTCGGCCCAGGAGAGGTTCTCGCCCACGGCGAAGAACGGCGTGCCGTCTTCGAACTCGAGATGCTTCGCGCCATCGGGGATGCGCAGGAAGCCGTGGCGCTCGGGGTCGAGGTTCGGGAGTACGCGGAAACGCTCCCATTCGCCGGCCTCTTCCCCACCGGCAGTGACGCGCAGCCAACGCCAGCGCCAGACTCCGGGGCGGGTGGGGGTGAAGCGGAAGCGCCACTCCCGGGAGCCGTCGGCCGCCAACACCTCGCTCCCGCTACTGGACTGGCTCCGGGTGAAGCCTTCGTAGAGAAAGGCGGGGACGGTGAGCGTCGAGAGCGTTACGTCGTCGCCCGCGCAGCCACCGAGGAGCGCGAGGGACAGGACCAGCAGGAGCCGCGTGTACCGCATCGGCGCCCATACTAGCCTACCCCCTTGGCGTGAGCGTAGCGAAAACAAAGGCCCTGTCGGCGCGCCACGCCACGCGACATAACATCTGGTACCGCGCAATTCGGCGCTAGTCGTCATCCCGATAGGCTAAGAGAGCGCCCAGACCACTCAGCTTCTGGATTGCGCAGAACGCCTTATACGTTAACTCTCTGAGCCTAAGAGAGGGCGTTTGTAGTTACTATCTGCTCCGAGGGCGAAGGAGGCGTCGTCGCGAAACGCGACTAACCAAAGACGCGAGTCATCGTTTCCGCAAAACGCGCCTGAGCGTCGTCTTTCAACAGGCCGCCGTGGCCACCGATGATGTGGCTGAACGGCAGCTGCGCCAGCCTCTTAGCCCTTGGGGACCACTTTGAGAGCCCAATTGCGCAGAACCTAATCGTTATGTCGATTTCCTGAGAGCTCCGAAAGGCCGTTCATAGTTCCTATCAGCAACGTTCTCGGGCGTCCTGGCGAGGCTAGTCGTCCGCCTCGTCGGAGCAGAACGCGGCGGCCCCTCGTACAACGGCTTCAACGAGGACCTCCGGCGCCGCGTTCTCGCATCCCTTCAGAAGAGCACGCGCGAGTAGAAGTTCACGCCAATGGTGATCGTCCAAGCATCCGTCGTGGCCTCGGTGAACCGGGTGTCGAAGATTGTCCCCACGGTCCCGAGGTAGGGCCAGGAGAACCCTGCGAACACGTCGCTCATGATTCGTTCACTCGAGACCGTGGCGCCCAAGCCGAACCCGAGGGGGAAGAAGATCAAGCTGCCCTCGGTGGCGACGTCAACGGCGTTGAGGCCACTATTGATTTTGACAAACACCTCGTCGGTCACGCTCAACACGACGTTCCAGGGAAAGGAGATGGACGTCATGCTCTCGAAGTCGCTTGCGAGGTAGTCCAAGTTGATCATCAGCCCCGTGTCGAAGGCGAAGACCTCTCCGCCGTGGAACCGAATCGGGATGCCGATGAGCATTCCAAACTCGGACGCCGTAGGAATCAAGAAACCAAGATCGAGCCCGAAGTTCACAATGCCCGAATCGGGTCCCGCGACGCGCGCGTAGGCGAACATGTCCCCAAAAGCGCCGCCGGCGGGGCCTAGGACCGGTACCAAGTCTTGGCCCTGGGCGATGATTGGAATCAGTCCATCGCCACCCGTCGCTCTGAAGAGGTCGGGGTTGGGGTAGCTACCCATTCGGTATCGCGAGAACCCTAGCTCCAAATGGTTCACCGGTGAGATCGCCGCGCCGAAGTTGAGCGTCGTGGTCTCGAAGCCGGAATCCCGGCCGATGACGACGTCAAACGTTCCCCGGATCATTCCTTTCGGCATCACCAGCCCGCGCGCGGCGTAGCGGATACCATACGCGTCCGCAGGGCTCGTCGACTCTTGATTCTGCTCCTCGGGGAGCTGTGCCCCCACCTCGCGGAACGAGCCACCTAGAAAATCGGCACCCAGCACCGCCAAAGCAAGCAGCACGCGGGCGACCAGCGTCGTGCGATGCCGCCATGATCGACGAGCATCCCTCTCGAGCAACGAGTTAGGCATCACAACCTCCCCGTGCGGTGCACCCCGCACCTGAGTCACAGGATAGGCCTGCATTATCCGTGCCGGACGAACGCTGGGCTTTCCCGGGAATTCCTTGCCGCTGCGCGCAAGCTTTGCGCAGCCTCGAAGCACGACGCCAATGATGCGTGATCGTCCAAGACCAATCGCTGGCGGCCGGCGACGGGTCGACGAAGTTCCGCCAGAGCTCCTCGGCTATGTCTGCGTCTTCACTGGACGCGGGAGCGGCACGCCGCGTGCTTTCAAGGCGCGTATGCTCGCGACTGCGCACGCCGCATGCCTGATCGGCATCGAAGCTCACCCCGTTCAAGTCGAGGTTCGTCTCGGCGAAGGCCTTCCGGGGTTCGACATCGTTGGGTTGCCCGAGCGCGGAGTGCGAGAGAGCCGCATTCGAGTACGCGCGGCCCTGTCGTCGATCGGGTTCGCGTTTCCACCGCGGCATCTTGTGCGGAATCTCGCCCCCGGCGATCTCCCCGGGCATAGCGAATTCAAAAGCCCTGTCTACGCCGTGAGCCACGCGACATAACGATTAGTTCTGCGCAATTCGGCGTTTACGATGAGCCCAATGGGCTAAGAGAGCATACTTCCGGCAATCCGCCTTCAACAGCGGCGGCAGATCCCGAATCACGGCGGCGGCCACGTCCAGCGGGTCGGCGTCGTATACTGCGATCGCCCAGCGCGTCCTTTGGACCATCGAAGGCCCTTCCCACTTACGGCCTTGAATCCTTTGCCAGATCGGAACGCCGTCTTTGTCGATCACGGGCTGCCCGTCCTTGGTCCGCACTAGCCGCCGCACGGGGACGCCGCCGATCGCCGTCACCACGGCTGCGCCAGAATCAGCGGCGCGGGATGCCTGGATCGCCTGGACCTTTTTGTAGACCGGATCGATCAGACGCGGATCGTGTTCCAGTGCATCCAAGATAGCGGCCAGATGATAGGCGCTTCGCGATGGGCTTGCTTCGAAGCGCTCGCGGCATGTTTCCGCCGCCCGTAGAACGTCGCGGCGAATGTCGGCGTCTAGCTGTTCGGGCGCGTCTTCGGGTCCCGCGCTAGGCTTTGCTTTGGTCGGCGGTTCATCCATTGTCGCTGGCCCATGCCCCGGACGCTCCAACGTCGCGGGGCTTTTCTATGTCACGCCGTCAAACGGTCTGCACGGACCCGGCCAGTCTGGAGACCTCGGAATGAACGGCGACCGTGCTTCCAGCGGCCTCCACGCCCCAAACGAAAACCGGATTCAGCTGACTAATTGCGAGCCGGTCAAGTAGCAAAGGCGACACAGTAAACAATTACGTATGCCGCAATTCGCGCGCGCTTTCGGCTCAAAACGCAAAGCTGTCGTCAGCATTTGGTGCCCCGCAAACGATAACCAATGGTTAACGGTTGGTATGTTTTATGCGTTCCGACACGTTCGAGCGTCCGGGTTCCCGTTGCTCTCTTAGCCCTTGGGGACCACTTTGAGAGCCCAATTGCGCAGAACCTAATCGTTATGTCGATTTCCTGAGAGCTCCGAAAGGCCGTTCATAGTTCCTATCAGCAACGGCGCATCCGTGGTCCATGACGTGCCGGGGTGCACTGGCTCATCGAGCTCCTCGAAGGCGCCATCGAGAGCGGCCTCGAGCGATGCGGCAAGGTGGCTCCACTTCGTGGGTGCCAGATAGTGCAGGCTGGTGCCTTCGTCACGAAGCGCTCGTTCGATGAGAATGAAGTAAGGGGTGTCACCTAGTGGTGCGATGACGCCGGCGGACGTGACCGAGATGACCAGCGAGCAGCCGGACGCGGCGAGCTCTTCGGCGACAAGCACCGCGAATGACGCGCCGACCGCGCAGGCCACGATGCCGATCTGGCGTCCGTCGACAGCGGTGAGCCAGAGGTCCGTGTGGTAGCAGGCCCAATCGTCGTGTCGGGTTACCTCGCCCGTCGCCCGCAGGTGGCGAATGATGTCGCCGTCGGGGTCGAGCACGCAAACGTCCGGAACGGGCTGATCGCCCAAGCCGCGCTGACGGCGGGCTTCGCGCAACAGGTTCTCGGGAACGAACACCGACGTCTCGTGGTAGGCCTTCCCGGCTCCGCGTTCGTGGTCATCGACCGTCGCATTCGTTCATTGGGTCATTGAGGTGATCCGACCGACGCTGGCCACAAAGTCGAGACATCACACGACCTTCTATCACGCTGCCTGACAAAGGTTGCTTCGCAAGCTGGGATGACTGTTCAAAGGCCCGACCGACGTTGCACCAAACGCAGCAAGCGTTGGCACGCTTGGATCTCGCCCGCTCACCCCCCGTCGCCGAAAACCTTCCCAGGCTAAACGGGCAGCCGTTGAGCGTGTGCGACCCACGACCCCCGAAAGCGCTACGAAAAGCACAGGCCACACGGCCTCATCGACTTTGATACGGCTTCGTCGGGATCAACAACCCCATTGAAATCCTCAGTCGGGGCGACTGGATTCGAACCAGCGACCTCATGCTCCCAAATCACAAAAGGTGGGTTTTGGGCGATCGGTGAAACCCCTGCAAAACGCGGGGACTTCTCAACCCTAACAACCACTTAGCCGCATCGCCGTGTTCAGGATTTGTCACTCCATATCACGTGATTTCAGATCTCGTGGTCAACATTTGGTCAACGAGCCGAGCTCGACCTTGCCGTCGAACTTCACTCGGTAGCCCGTCGAAATTTCGAACCTGGCGCCCACAGGAAGCAGAAATCCCGAACGGTTTCGTTCCGCATGGACGAGGACAATTTCAGTCGGCTCGACACCTTCGCTCAACAGACGAGCTGTTCGCGCGCATGGCCAACCCGAAGCCACTCGCAGGTCGGGACGGCCTCGGCGCTACTCCGAAAGATCGAACTGGATGGTTCGTCGCTGGCCCTCTTTGAGCCGCACCACCTGAGTCTTCGATGGTTCCCCCTGACCTGCACTCACCTTGTGCCGGCCAGGCGGAAGCGTGACGTTTCGAACTGGGGCCCGCCCGCGATGTTTGCCGTCGATCCACACGTCGCCCCACGGGAACACCGCCACTGAGAGTCGTCCCGGCTTGGAGCTTTTCGCCACGGGTTCGGCGGCCGCGGCGACGGCAGCCGCTGGCTCGCTGGGCGACGTTTCGGCGGCCGCCGTGTCAGCCTCTGGAGCCGGCGGGGGTTCGGCAGCGGTGGTGGGCCTGCGGTCGGATGTGGGCGTGGCCTCCTCTTGCAGGACGGGCGACGCCGCGGGTGCGCGGACATCTTCGGCTCGATTGACCCATAACCCGATCCCCGCCGCGATGATCAACACGACGACACCAGCCAACCAGAACCGGTGCGAAGGAGCTCGCGGCTTGGATTGAGGCGCCGGCGAGGGGGGCGCCGGTTGGGCACTGGCGAGCGAGCTGCTCGTCGGTGCAACCCCGCTTGCCTCACGATCGGGCTCGCCGCTAGCCTCTGTCGGCGCACTCCCGCTCGCTGGATTCGGAGGTGGAAGCGAGGGTAGAGACGCCCTCACGACAGATACCGCCTTGCCGAGCTCTCGCCTCTCGCGCGGCGACGGAACGTATGGGTCCAACATCTCGAGCAGCGCCGATGCGCTCTCGGGCCGTGCGTCTCGATCGGGTTCGAGTAGCTGCCCGATGACCTCGGCGAGCCCTGGCGGTGTCTCGGGCGCCGCCTCCAGGAGCGGTCGCTGATCCCCGTTCAGGATCTGCATGATGGTCGCGGGGTCGTGGTCTCCTTGGAAAGGACGGTGACCCGCCAACGATTCGTACAGAACGACCCCGAGCGCAAACAGATCCGCACGCCCGTCGAGTGTCTCGGAGCGTAGCTGCTCCGGTGACATGTAAGGCACCTTGCCCTTGACTGCGCTTTGCTGACGTGCGGTGCCCGTGATCGCTTTGGCTACCCCAAAGTCAGTGAGAAGGATCTCTCCGCGCAGGCTCACCAGCACGTTCGAGGGCGAAAGGTCGCGGTGAATGATCGCGTTGTCGGCAGGTCCGTCGGCCGACCCGTCCCGCTGGGGGTCGTGCGCGTGCTCCAGCGCGGCCGCGATGTCGTGCCCGACGAGGGCAGCATGTTCAGGCGAGATCCGCACACCGGGTTGGGCGTCGAGAAAGGTCGCGAGGTCCGTTCCATCGACGAGCTCGAGCGCGATATAGGTGACCCCATCGGTCTCTCCGAAATCGATGACCCCGACCACGTTGCTGTGACGAAGCTTCGCCGCCAGGCGAGCCTCCCGCTTGAAGAGCGTCTGGAAGTCCTCTCGATCACGAAAGAATGGGAGGACCAGCTTGAGGCAAACGCGCTGCGTGAAATCGCCCGGGCCTTTTCGGATAGCTTCGTACGTCTCGGCCATGCCGCCGACACCGAGGCGACGGACCAGCGTGTACGGTCCGAGCTCCTTGCGATCCAGTTCGCTAAACGACCTATCGAAGTCTGCCTTGTCCATCGGTTGGTGAGTCACTGTCGACACCGGGCGAGCACCCGGCTCGGGGACGTAGTGTAGATGGAAAGGAGCCCAATGAGTAGGAAGCGGCCTCAGTCCTGGCGGCGTCGCCGACGAAACTCGTCGACTTCGATTTGGAGAGTCGCCATGCGGCTGATCAACCCGGTGCGGGACAGTGACAAGACGCGGGCTGCGCGCGCGACGAAGCCCTCACAGGCGGCCAACGTCTCCTCGATGATCGCCTTCTCGCTTACCTCGAGGCTGTACCGCGTCTCCAAGATATTCTGCCAGCGTGTGGCGATGTCACCCTCCTCGAGCACGTCTGGCGACTCTGCAGGAGGAGGAGACGAGGTGTCTGCAGGCAAATCGAAATGCCGGGCGTCGATGACGGGGTCGGTACCATCGCTCGCGCGCGCACGGTTTCGGGCGCGCTCGAGCACGGCTTCCAACTCGCGGATGTTTCCTTCCCAGGGCAAATGGGGCGAGGTTAACACGTCCAACGCGTCAGGAGAGAGCTCCCACCCTGTCTGGCTATCCACGTGATGAAGATAGAGCGTCGCGATCTCGGGGATGTCCTGACGACGCTCGCGTAGCGGAGGAAGGACGATGGGCACCGTCGCCAGTCGATAGTAGAGGTCCTGCCGAAAGCGTCGGTCCTTGATCTCTTCCTGAACGTCGCCATTGGTCACCGAGATCAGTCGAACCTTTGCGGTTTTCGGCTCGCGGCCCTGGTAGCCAAGCGGCCGGTAGAGCCCGAACTGCGTGAAATCGAGGAGCAGCTTCTGCGCGTTTGATGGCAGGTTGAGCACTTCGTCGAGAATCAGCGTCCCGCCGTCGGCGTGCTCGACGAGGCCCTTTCGCTTCGACACGGCACCAGAGAACGCACCTCGCTCATGACCGAACAACTCCGACGTAATCGTGTTGAGGTCGTCCGCCATTCCAAGCGTTGCGCGCACGATGGGTTCTTGGCGCGATGCCCGGCCGAACGCGGTCCCGAGTTGGGTCTTGCCGGTGCCCGACTCGCCGAGAATCATGATCGACGCACCGCTTCCCATCGCCGCCCGAAGCTCTTCGCGGATGCCGCGCATGCTCTCGGGCCCGAGGAGTTGGTCGAGCTCCAGGTAGCTCTCGTGTCGATCGGTCGCACGCTCGACCAGCAGGTCTTCAGACGTCGCCTCGATGCGGGTTTGCTGGCTTATCATCCCACCAAGAAGCGCGGCCACGGCCTCAATGAAGGCGAGGGTTTCGGCCTGTGTGCCCCGATCTCCCGGAAACTCGAGGTACATCGCGCCGACGAACTCGCGCGTCTTTGCGCTGACGTCAGGTTCCGACCAAAGAGGCACGGCAACATACGACCCGACGTCGGCGTAGGGCACACGACCAGCGGTCGTTGCCCGCTCGTCCTGAAGGCGCGCTAGGACCTCGGTCACGTGCTGCGCCAAGATTGCCGGTGAGACGCCTTGGAAGCTCGCCGTCCTCGAACGATGCAACGGCCCGTGACCCTTCGTCTCGAGCGTGCTCCACGCCGAGCTAGCGCCTAGCTCGACACAGAGAGACTCGAGCGCCTCCTCGATGAATCGACCGGTCCTGAGCGCCGAGACCAGTGCGTTGATCACGTTGCGCACGCGGGGCCACGGCGCGTTCTCCTCAACCACCGACACGTGAGTCGAGATAACACACCCCGCTGGGGGTGTCTTCCCGTCAGTAGTCATGCAGGAGCCCATGGCGTTCGAGACAGCGAACCTTCATGACCAGCTCGGCCTGGTTCTTGACGCACAGCTTGCGCATCGCGGGTCCCAATAGCTTCGAGACCCGGCTACGACTGATCCCCATATGGTAGGCCACGAGTTTTCGGCTCTCGCCTCGGGCTGTACGAATCACCACCTGCTGCTCCTTGGCAGTCAGGGCACGAGGGTCGCCCAGCGACGGATCGCTCCGGCGCGCCAGAGCGAAACGCCGACCATTCCGGACGAACCAGTCGATCATGGACAGCTCCCCGTCGACGAGGCCGCGCAACACCTCGAGCGCTTGGGTGGTCTGACCTTTGGGCCCTCTTCGGCTCTCGGAGTCGACGTGTGCGGCCGCGTCTCGGAGGGACAGCCCGGAGGGAGCCGATGCCAGAGTATCGGAGGGGATTTCGGCCTTCAGCTCTCGCGGCAGCGAAGTGAGGGGGATGAGCCGCTCCTGGTTCGAGCGCCCGAGCGCGCGTCGAAGGCGATCTGCCGCGCCGATGTGCGACGCGAGTGTCCGCCATCGTTTCTCCGCCGTCGCGCTGAGGGAGATTCGTCCGGGCGCGGGCGAGAGTAGCAACACACCGTACAGCTCGGAATCGACAGCGAGGAGGCACAGGACGTCCTTGCAGCCCACGCGGTGTCGAACCGCGTGATGAAGATGTGGGGCCTCGGAACTGACCGCGGAGAGGGTTCGCACGACACTCGTGGAGCCACCCGACACGGTCAGGGCTCTGTCCACCTGCACGGAGCGGGACGCGCGAGCCAGACGAAGCGCCAAGCTGTCGGTTGCGTCCCCGTGCGTGACGACCCGAGAGACGAGCGGCTCTCCGCTCCCCGTGAGACCTGCTACCGCAACCGCGGCGCACCCGAGCCCCTGATCGAGCACCTCCTCGCCGCTCTCAAGTAGGCCGCGGAGCCACGGCTCGGGATGACTCTCGAGGTCGTACGCTGCGTCGACGACGCGGAGGGCAACGTGTTGCGAAGGGAGCATGCCAGGACTCCCCTCGCACAGGCCGTGCCAATCACGAACACGCGAGAAAACCAATGGACCGGAAGCGTGCGCACGAACAATGGGCGACTGCCGTCGCCGAAAAACGACGGTAGGCGTCGTTCTCGATTCGACACATCGACGGGCTCAGAACGAACCCGTCACCCCCACGGCCCCGCCCTGCCGACCGACGAGAACTCGAGGTTGGACCTCGACCTTCGGCTTCCTGTCGCCTCGTCGCAAGAGGTACACCAACGGCATGGTCAAGAGTGGCGCGGCCGTGGCGCCCAAGAGGATCGCCCGGTCCGTATCGCGTTTCCGATTCACGCATGCGCTTGGGTCCTGACCGTTGAGCTCACAGGATTCCGCCGGCTTGGGCGAGGCCGTCGTTACAGAAACGATCGAGCCGACCGCGGCGGCGACCCCCAAGCCGCCGTTGACCCACGCCCACCACGGCGTCTTCGAGTGCAGAGGAAGGACCATCGGCATTGCAGCGACGAGGAGGCCGCCGCCGACCGACGCGGTGACGATCACGCCGGTCTCGAGGTCGAGCCACTTTGCCTGGAGGCTGAGGTTGTTGGGATCGGCGATCCAGTCGTCGCCCGCGGACCTCCGCACGATCGCGAGGCTCCAACCTGCCGCCAGCGACGCTGCCCCGACCGATGCGAGGCTCACACCCGTGATGAACAGGGGACGGGGACGGACGCGCTTCTCGTCCACAGTCTCGACCGGGGTCGGCACGATCGGTTGGCCGGTTCGGCAATCGATCTCGCGCAGCGTCCCGTCGGTGAAATCCGCACATCGACCGGCGAGGAGAGCCTCCACCGACTGATTCATCAAGTTCTGATCGGGCGCCGCCGAGGAGGTAGGGAGACGAACGAACGAGGGCTCCATCTGGGTCGCCAGCTCCACCTCGAGTCGCAGCACGTCGGGGCCCACCAAGGACGCGACCATGACGGCGGAGGCCGGTAGCGCACGGGCGACCTCGCGCGCATGCCGCGCGAGCTCCTGCGGATCGGGGGCCTCTTCGAATTGAAGGTAGAGCAACGTGGACGATCTCACGATGCGCTCGAAACGATCGATCACGAAGAGACTCTGCGACCCAAGGGGCACCTCGACGCGGTGGACGCGGCCCGGTTCGTCGGGACGGCACTCGACCTGCACCTGGTAGCTCCCCGGGTAGAGATTATCGGAGGCCAGTGGCGTCTTGCCGACGAGGGTGCCGTTGATTCGCAGGTCGCAGCCGGCCGGTTCGCTCTCGACGGTCAGGGTGCCACCTCGGGCGGCACTCGGCTTCTGTGCGGCCGCGTATAGATCGATGATCGACGGAGGATGGACACGCGGGTTGGGTGTAGCGGCGGGAGCGAGGCGTACGCAGTCCTGAGCTTGGCGTTCCGCTGCATCGGGATCGCCGGCGTCGAGGTACGCACGAGCGAGGTAGAGGCACGCGTCCAGCATGAGACCCGCGGTTTCGGGTTCGCGATTCAGGACGACCAAATTCTCTTCGGAGAACTTCTGCACGGCTTCGAGCTCCGGAAGCGCCGCCGAGCGATCACCGAGTACGATGGTGCGGACCGCTTCCTGGGCGCGTGCGGCCCACGCGGAGATCTCTTCATCGCCGGGTGCCGGTGGCTCGAAGGAGCCTCGTTCGCGAAAGACGGAGAGCGCTGAATCGGGGAACCACACGCCGATTCCCTGGCGCCGGAGTGCTCGGTTGGCCGCTCGAACAGTGGGCTCCATCCAAGGAGCCTCGACTGGCTCGGCAGTGGCTGGCTCGGTCGTGGTGGGGAGAACCAGCCAGTCCTCTGTCTGAGCAAGGGCGCTTGGTAGCGCGCACAGCCAGAGGGCCGTTACAGTCACTACCCATCGCATCTCAGGGACTATCCCCCACGGGCCCCACATTTTCCAGACCCTTCGACCCCTGGGGGACCCGCCCCGCGACGTGACGCTGCACTCCGTCGCGGGTTATGCGGGTTTCAGCCATTTTGCGCGCTGACATCCACGACGGGGTTTTGCTGGGCCTGATCCTGGCTCGGCTCGCTGCTGAGGTGCACGAGCGCGAGGGAGACGAGCGCGACGAGCGCGACCGGGAGGACGGCCCCCTGGACCTTGGATGCGATGTAGTCGGCGCGCTGCTGCTTGGCCTTGGTGACGATGGCGTTGATTTCGGCGGTGCTGTTCATGACTGATTCTCCTCGTTGGTGGTGTTGCCGTTGCGGCATGAGAGGAGTTAGTGCAGGAGCTGTGCCAACCCGGAATACGCAGGTTTTTGCCAAGAACGCGGCTTCGAACGCCCAAAACGACTGGCATCGTCGTTTTTCGTCGACCGGGGTCGACGAAACGCTGAGAACGCGTCGTTCCTCGACCTCAATCGCTCCGACAGGCAGAACTCGTCGTCAGCTCGAGGTCGTCGATGTAGATGCGGATGGGCGGAACGACCGGCGCGGTGCCCATTGCAGGGATGTCGCCGAGCCTCAGCTGAAGCCGAAACCACCGTCCTGACCATTCGGGGAACAGGCAGACCTCGTTTCGCCGCCAGACGCCCAGGGCTTCCAGGGTAGCAGGGCTTATTGCGGCCCGACCGAGCACGCTGCGGATCGGCTTCTGGTTGATCACGGGAACGTTGGACCAGAACACCGCGGCCTGTCCCTCCTCGCCGTTGGCCTCGGGTACGAACACCCAAGTCTCCCAGAAGGCGAGGGCATCTTCGTTGCGGTACGAAAACTCGAGAACGCCATCTCCTGTTCGCGCCAGCTCCG
>JAFDFW010000481.1 GCA_019309605.1 Deltaproteobacteria bacterium
CCCTACACGGCGCCCATGTAGATCTTGGCTCAGGACTTCGGGGGGACACATCAGAGGTTTCGGCATGACGTGGTTCTAGCGACGAGGCGTGTGGGGTCAATGGGTGTTGAGGAACTCGGCGATGAGCTGCCCTACTCGTTCGGGTTCGTCTTCTTGGAGGAAGTGGCCGCAGTTTGGGAGGGCGGTGAGCTCGGCGAGGGGGTGGTCGCGCTGGACGCGTTGCATGGTTTTGGCGACGTCGGGGAGCGCGCGGTCGTTTTCGCCGTAGATGAGGCGGAGGGAGACTTCGAGGGCGGGGAGCTTGCGGGCGATTTCGGCGAGGCCCCCGGTGCCGAGGCCGGAGCCTGCCTTGATGAGGGCCTTGCGCGCGGCCGCGTCTTCGAATGGCGCCGTGTAGGGGGTGAGCACTTCGCGGGTGAGGCGCTCCTTGTGAACGACGCCGAACTTGATGGCGCCGGCGATGCTGCCCGGGCGCACGATGAAGTCGCGGAGGCCGGGAGCACGCATCGCGAGGAGGAAGAGCTTCACTGCCCAGGAAGTCTCTGGGTAGACCAGGGTGTTGAGGAGGACGATTTCGCGAACGCGGCGGGGGTGGCGGACTGCCCAGAAGAGGCCGATGGGGCCGCCTAGGTCGTGGACCGCCAGGTTGGTGGTGTGGATGTCGAGGGCGTCTAGGAAACCCTCAATGACGCTTTCGTAGAACTCGAAGTCGTACGTGACGTCCAAAGGCTTGTCGGAGAGGCCGTAGCCTGGGAGGTCGATGGCGATGACGCGGTGGGTTTTGGCGAGCTTCGGCATGACGTTGCGCCAGAGGTGGGAACTTGTTGGGAAGCCGTGGAGGAGGAGGGTGGGGTCGCCCTCGCCCGCTTCTAGGTAGTGGAGGCGGAGGTTGTTGACTTGGGTGTAGTGGGAGGAGGGCTCAGTCATCGATGTATCGAGGTCAACCTTGGTTTGCGGCAGTGGCGATGGACAACAACTCGTCGAACCTGGCGCGGACACCGGCAGTGATCTGTTCCGGATCAGGCACGAGCCCGGCGTCCGTGATGACGCCGACGCTCACTTTGCCATCGTAACTGAAGATGCTGACCCCAAGGCCTAGGTGCCCGGCTTGTGGAACCCAGCCCATGATGTTCTCAATCTTGCTGCCGGCAATGTAGAGCGCCTGACCAGGTCCGCGTACGTTGGTCACGACCGCGGTGGCGCGGGACCCGAAGATATTGATCCCCTGCTCCTCGACCGGCCGGGGTGTCACCCCAAAGAGGCTGAGCAAGCTGTAGAAGGTGACCGCCTCGATCGACTGCTTGATGGCATCCATGCGCTTCTTGGTCTCGTGAAGCCGTTGCACCGGGTCGGCGATGCTGAGCGGGAGAGCCAAGAAGACGAGACCAAAGGCGTTGCCAAGCTCGATGCCCTGTTGAGGCGGGCGAAGGTCGACCGGAATCACGGCCCGAATCTCGAGATCGCTCACGTCCGCCTCGCGCTCGATCAAGTAGTCGCGCAGTGCGCCGGCGACCGCGCTCAGCATGACATCGTTGACCTTCGTACCCAATGCTTTGGTGACGGTTTTGACGTCCACCAGAGGAATGTTGTTGGACCAGGCCACGCGCTTTTGCACACCGAGAGGACCCTTGAACGGCGTCTCCCGATCGGGCGTCATCAGCAGCACGCGCCCGACGATGCTCGCCGCTTCGGCCGCGGCGCCCGCACCCTCCACGATGCGTGAGGGGTGGCGTAGGCTTTCACTGCCTTCGTGCGCCAAGTAGCGGATGGCGTTTCCGATGCTGCGCACGGGCCTGAACGCGGTCGAAATGAAATCATGCCGTTCCGGCGCTTCGGTGGCGGGCTCTTGCACTTCACCGATCGGCGCATCCCGCGCCATGTCCATGAGGCGAAACAGAACCGCGTTCATGGCCGTGCCATCGCCGATGCAATGATGGAGACGCAAGATCATGGCCGCGCCGCCCGCGACGTTCTCGACGAGATGGATGTTCCACAGTGGCTTCGAAAAATCGAGCGGCGTGCTCCCCAGATCGCTGATGAAGCGTTGGAGCTCCGTCATGTCGCCCGGTGCTGGCAGGGCCACGCGATGGACGTGCGCATCCAGATCGAAGTTGGGATCGACCTCCCAGTGTGGCGTGCCCACCGGCAGCGCCGGCTCCACCACGCGCATGGTGAACCGATCCAAGGTGAGCAGCCGGACCTCCAAGGTCTTGCGGAAGCGTTCGAAGTCGGGCAGCTTATCGAGGAGCGAGACGCCCGTGATCATCATCAGATTGGTCGGCTCGTCCATGTGCAGCCAGGCCGAATCGACGGGAGACATCTGTTTTGTTTTGGTAGTCATCGGTGCAGCGGGCTCCTCCGGGACTGTACCGCAAGGGTTTGCTGAACGCGATGGGGTCCTGCGTTGCTGATGAGGCCGCCGCGGTGCCTACTCTTCGTACACCTCTCGCCGGTGGCCGATCTTTACCACCAGCACGACGTTGGGCGGCTCGATGCGGTAGATCACTCGGTAGTCGCCCACGCGTAGGCGGCGGGCGCCTTGGAGGCTGTAGCGGAGGGGCTTGCCGAGCTCGAAGGGGTGGGTAGTGAGCTTCTGTTCGATGGCGCGGCGGATTTGGCGTTTGGCCGACTTGGGGAGCGCGGGGATGTCGTCGTTGACGACGCTTCGCAGGTACTCGATGCGATAGGTCAATCCCAGGCCTCGTCGTGGGAGACTCGGCGCTGCTTCTTTCTGAGACGCGCGTCGGCGACCTTGGAGAAGTACCGGTCTTCCTGGAACTCGAGGGCCTCTTCGATGAGCCGGAGACTCGTCCGCGAGATGGACTCCTCGCGCTCGTCGGCCAAGCGCTCAATGGCCGCATAAGTCGCATCGTCGATTGTGATGTTGATTCGCTTCTTCTGGGTGGGCATTTGCATAGTGTAACACTTTTACATCACTTGCGTGTGGAGTGCGCTTCGGCGAGCGCTCAACGAGTTATCGGCCGCCACCTGGAGAAGTTGCGCGATTGCGCGCGCCCGATGCGGTACGCTCGGGACATGGACGTCGCATGGGTAGCC
>JAFDFW010000482.1 GCA_019309605.1 Deltaproteobacteria bacterium
AGGTGCCTTCACCGACGCACACGCGGACAAGAAGGGGCTCTTCGCCGAGGCACATCAAGGCACGCTCTTCCTCGACGAGATCGGTGAGCTTCCGCTGACCTTGCAGGTGAAGTTGCTTCGCGTCCTGCAGGAAGGGAGCGTCCGGCCGCTTGGTGCAACCCGGGATCAAGAGCTGGACGTGCGCGTGGTCGCTGCCACCGTGCGTGACCTCCGGCATGAGGTGGAAGAGAAACGCTTCCGCGACGATCTTTTCTATCGATTGAACGTTCTCCAGATCAACGTCCCGCCGCTGCGTGATCGGCGGGACGACATCCTGCTACTGGTCGAGCACTTCATCGAGCGAAACAATGGACGGCTGGGCACGAAGATCCGTGAGGTGGATCTCCATACCCGCAAGCTTCTGCTCAACTACCCATGGCCCGGCAATGTGCGTGAGCTCGAGAACACCATCGAGCGGGCGGTGGTTCTTGCGGAGGGGGACGTGATCACGGTGGCCGATCTACCCGAGCGCATGCGGGCGCCCGCCGATCCGGTCGCCGCCAGCCTTTCGACCGGGGAGCTCTCCATCAAGAAAACAGGGCGATTTATGGAGGAAACCCTAATTCGGCGGGCTCTCGAAAAGACGGGGGGCAACCGGACCGCGGCCTCCAAGCTCCTCGAAATCAGCCACCGTGCTCTCCTTTACAAGATCAAAGATTATGGGATTCAGTAGCCGCCGATGGATAATCGGGAATGCCGTGGCAAAGAGGAGCGTTGATCCTGTGATGTGCTGTATGCGAAGAGGCCTGACTGCAGTGGCGTTGTGTGCGTCGCTTTTCGCGGCCACGGGCTGCACGAAGAACATTCCGAACACCACCGTGAAGGACACCCCGGAGAACCGGGCGGTCATTACCTTCATGGAGAACTACCGAAATGCTGTGGAATCGCGGGATATTGGCGCGATTCTGGCAATGGCACACCCGCAGTACTTGGACGATAATGGCACCCCTTCGGGTGATGACGACCTGGACTACCGGGCTCTTCAGAAGAAGCTCGCCCGCTGGCGGGAGCGCGTCACAGACGTCCGCTACGAGATCAAATACCGCACGATCGGTAGGGAAATGGACCGTGTGTCGATTGCCTACCGCTACAGCGCGAGCTTCCGAATCGCCTACGATGAAGAAGATCAGCGCTGGTCCCGTCGCATAGGCGAGAACCGCTTGGTACTGGTGTTCGACAACATCCAAGGCCGCTATTACGTGCTTTCGGGCATGTGAATTTTTGCGTTGTTATTGAATAACTACACCAATTCGCGCTACGATCGTGTCGATGCCAAGCTGGAAACGGCGCAAGTGAGTGCGCTTCCCCACAAGCGACGAGAACGATGAGATTCGAGTGCGATAGCTGCCACGCCAAATACAAGATCTCCGATGAGAAAGTTCGGGGTCGTGTCGTGCGTTTTCCGTGCCGCAAGTGCGATCACAAGATCCTGATCGACGGCCGCGAAGGCGATCCCGATGTCACCGTGCCCGCAGGTCCGGCCTACGGCTTCGACGACGTTACGCGCAGGTCCGAGCCCGTATCTACGTTCGGGCACGAAGCGGCTACCGCGCGTGCGCGCCGGCCATCTTCACCCGTTCGTCGGCGTCAGTCATCGGTGCCGCCACGCCGTCCGTCGGTTGCATCGCGAACCTTGTCATCGGGTCCTGTCGCTGCACAGCAGCCGGGGTTGACGCCTCCGGTTCCAGTCATGTCGACCGCGGGTGTCGGAGACGTGCCGGAGTGGCACGTCTCGATCAACGACGTCCCCGTGGGTCCCATTCGGCTCGAGGAGATGGCGCACAAGATCGATGCGAGCGCCGTGAGCGAGTACACGCTGGTTTGGCGCGACGGTTTTGACGAGTGGCGTCCGCTTGCCACCGTTCCGGAGCTCATGGCTTTGTTGCACGAGCGCCTGCACTCGGGTCCACCGTCTCGGACGTCGTTTTCGTCGATGCCGCCGTTCGTTGACTCGCGCACCTCGATTGCCGAGTCTGAGATGCCGGCAGCCCCATTTTCACATCCGCCCGCTTCCGAGCTCGTACAGCAGGACGCGCTCGTCGACTTCGCTCCGCTTGCCGACTCGCTACAGCCTGAGACGGGCTTGCCGGACGCGCTGAGCGAGATGTCGCAGCCGCCAGCGGCGCTCGGGCCGGAGGGTGTGTTCCCTTCATCACCCCAGCTCGGGTCGTTCCTGGGGTTGCCCGCCGAACCCGACGAGCTGGTTTCGGTGCCTTCGGTTCCGCCCGAGGCTGCCGCGGCGACCGCGGAGCCACGTAGCGGACTTTCACTTGGCGTCTTGGCGTTAATCGTCGCAGTGGCCGTGTTTTCCACGGTGGTTGCTCTTCTGGCGTTCGACAGGTTCGGAGATTCGCTACTGAGCGACTTGCTTGGCACCGGCGAGGCAGGCGTCATTGCAGCGCCCATTCCTGCACCCGTGGATGCGCCCGTGCCGGTCGATGAGCCCGAGGCCGCCGTCACCACAGAGAGCGCGACTGAACAGCTTGCAGCCGAGGACGCTGAGCCGCTTGCCGACGGCGAGGAAGCAGAGGCTGTCTTAGAGGGCGAGGCCCTAGAAGGTGAAGCTGCAGAAGGCAAAGCGTCGCAAGGCGAGGCCGCCGAGGCAGCAGAGGGGGCGCTCGCTATCGAGCCCCCCGATCCACGGGACGATGGCCCGAAGCTGGCGCCTGCGCGATCCAGAAAGCCCAAGGTCCGACGCAGCCCGCGTCCGAAGCCTGCGGCGGTTGCGCCGAAGGGCGAGTCCTTGAGTGACGAGGAACAAAAAGTCCTGAACGACTTCGGCTCGAGTGCGGATGCGGCGCCGGCCGACATCGACGTCAAGAAGTCGGGCAGCACGCAAAGCAAGAAACCACCACTCGATGGGAATGCGGTCCGCGCGACAGTCACTACGAATAAGCCCCGCTTACAGCGTTGCTACGAGCGCGCGATTCGTGGTCAGCAATCCCCGACTTCGGTCCGCTTGGACGTGACCGTGATGGGGTCAGCAATCCCCGACTTCGGTCCGCTTGGACGTGACCGTGATGGTCGCCTCCTCGGGGCGTGTGAAGGACGTGAATGCAGTGGGCAATGGCCCCGGCGGCCTGGCGGAATGCATTGAAGCCTCCGTCCGACGGTGGCGCTTCCCGGGGTCTTCTGAAGGTGGCCCTGCGCAGTTCCCGATCGTATTCTCCGCGAACTGAGCAGGCCGTCATGCCGATGAAGCCTCTTATCGATGCGGACACGATCGCCGACCGAGTCGCTGAGCTGGGTCGAGAGATTACGCACGACTTTGGCGGCAAGGACCTGGTCATCGTTCCGGTGCTCAAGGGTAGCTACGTGTTCGCGGCCGACCTCGTGCGCCACATCGACCTCGACATGGAGGTCGATTTTCTTGGCGTTCGTAGCTACGGACACCAACAGGAAAGCAGTGGCGTGGTGCAGATCACCACTGACTTGAGTAGCTCCATCGAGGGAAAGCACGTGATCCTAGTCGAGGACATCGTGGACACGGGTCTCACCGTTTCCTATCTCTACGAGAACTTGGCGACCCGTCAGCCCGCATCTCTCAAAATCGCCTCCCTGCTCCACAAACCTGCCCGGACTCGGGTGCCCGTCGACATCGACTACCTAGGCTTCACGGTCGAAGACGTGTTCATCGTGGGGTACGGCCTCGACTACGCGCAGAAGTTCCGGAATCTGCCCTACCTGGCCGTGGTCACCGACGAAGGCGCATAAGCGTCCTATACTGGCCGCAGTGACGGACGACGAGGCACCTCAAGACCTGGGCGAACGAATCCGGCGGATTGCTGCCACGCTTGCCGGGGAGGTCGACAAGCGCCTGATCGTGGGCGACGAGTCGCGCTCCATGCTCGATGCGGCCGCGCGATCGTTCGGAGCGACGATGGAGCGATGGGGCCGAAACCCGAGCCTCCGGCGCGTCCTAGGCGGCGTGCAGCGTGACGTGCTGACGAGTCCCGGGGAGCGCGTGGAGCTCTCGGCGAGCTTGGGGGTGTCCGCCAAGCTCGGCACGGCTGCGCGGTTCTACGTCGACGACGCGGTGGTTGCGGAAGTCTCGATCGAAAGCAGCGCCGAAGTGCGCACCATCATCTACGCGCCAGCACCAGGCATTCATCGAGTCGGGGTCAAGGTGTGCAACGACAAAGGCGAGGTCGTGTCGGACGTGATCGGGCACCGTCTCCTCCAAGTCGCCAGCGGCCGGCCGGTCGTGCTGGTGCACGCTGAGCTTTTCCTTCCCCGGCCGCCCGACGACCCGCCGCCGAGCACATCGCCGATCGAAGCGCTGCGCGCGCTGGTCGATGAGGGCCTCGAGCTCGTCTACTTCGACATCCACGAGAAAAATCGCGGCGCCCTGATTCACGAGGAGCTCCTCCGTCAGCGGTTGCCGCCTGGCGCGATCCTCGTCTATTCGGCGGAGGAGGAGGAGCTGAGGAGCCTTGGGGTCGATTTCGTCGATATGTTTGCGTCGACCGCCATACGCAGGCTGCGCGCGAAGGGCGTCCCGGTCACGACGATTCTGACGGAGCGCGACGAAGACCCAGAGCAGAGCCGCGCCGAGAGCGTGACGGTGATGGCGCCGGCGACGGCCCTCAACAGGGCGCTCACCGGGGATTTTACTCTTGAAACAGAGCAGGCGGCCCAGCTGCTCCGCGACCGAGCGAGCAGCAACCCGCTCGACTGGCGCCTCGATCAAACCACCGAATCGCATCTCGTCCAGGGCAACTCTTTTCACGCCGAGCTCGACAATGAGAAAGCACGGAAGCGACTCTTCGCCGCGTTCGAGGAGGCGGTCTCGACGATTCACATTCAATTCTACATCGTCCGGCCCAGCGATTTCGCCGAACTCCTGATCGTGCAGCTCATCCAGCGAGCGCGAGCCGGAGTGAAAGTTCGGTTCATGGTTGATGCGCTCTACTCGGATGAAGAAGTCCTCGGTCGCATCAATCCGCTGATCCAGTCGCTACGAGAGGAAGACGGCATTGAGGTTCTCGCGGTGAACCCGATCGAGTCTCACAAACAGGTCGATGTTGCCAATCTGAAGAAGCGAGATCATCGCAAGCTCGTGATCGTCGACGGCCGCTTGGCGTTCGTGTCCGGGCGTAACGCGAGCGATGAGTACTTCTTCGGTTTCGACGAGGTTCCGGTGCACGACAATACGCGTCACGAATGCATCCCTTGGCTCGACGCGCACGTCGAGCTGTCCGGGCCACTCGTCCGGGAAGTGCAGGAGACCTTCATGCACACTTGGGACCGGCAGGGTGGGGCGCCGATTCCTCCCGGGGAGGAGGTTCTACCGGCGCTTGAACCGACGGGTTCCGCCGCGGGCCGTTTGGTGGTGCACCGAGGCCTTGCCGAAACGAACGGCTTGGCCATGTACGAGGCGATGTTCGCCGTGGCGGAGGATCACGTCTACATCGTGAACGACTTCCCGTTCGTTCCCGCACTCGAGCGTGCGATCTATTGTCTCTTGGCCAGAGATGTCAGCGTCAAGCTTCTCACCGGGAGCGCGACCACCCGACGCGACGACGGCACGTTCTTCCCAGCGCCTCTGCACCGCACGCTCTTCGGCGAAGTTGGAGCCTCTTCTTCAGGCCGGCGTCGAGGTGTATGAGTTCGTTCCGCCGCCGACTCCGTTGAACGTTGCACGCGGCGGACACATCCGCCCGTACGTGCACGCCAAGCTCGTGTCGGTCGATGGGCTGGTGACCAGTATCGGATCTGCCAATCTCGACGCAACGGCGAGCTTTTGGGAGAGCGAGGCCAACATCGTCGTGCAGGACGCCGAGTTCGCCGCGGGCGTCGAAGCCACGCTCCAGAAACTAATCGACGGCAGCGTCAAGCTCGACCCCGAATCCGAATATTGGAAGCGGGAGCGGGCTCAACGTGCCGTCGTGGCTACGCTCTGGCCAGGGACCTTCTACTCCTGAGCTTCGAGCTCCTCGCCGGCTTCCTCCTCGGCGTCTACGGCGGCTTCGGCATCTTCGACCGCCACAATTTCCTCGGACTCGGCCAGATCGTAGGTGACCGTCATCCGCATCTGGACCGCGCGATCGATCTCGACCCTCTCGGTGCCATCGACGGTCTTCACGTTGAGGACGCCGGCCGACTCGCCGCTTGCGGCGGCATTCGACTCGAGCGCATTGAGATTGGCAATCACCTCACCCGCCGCGTTCATCTTGAACGCCTCGACCGTGAGCTCGATTCCTTCTTCCTCGAAGGTGATGGTCTGCGGAAGAGCGGTCTGCTGCATCTGCACGTTGAGCTTGAGCTCGTCTCCGACCTTCTCGGTCAGCGTGTAGGTATCGACCTGGCTGACCTCGAAGCCGTACAGAACCAGCTCCTTGCGCGCTTCCCAGCGGGCGCCGACGCCGATGGGCTCGGCCGGAAGAATCACCCGAGAAAGCGAAGTGCGTGCGTTGATGATCATCGCGAGCAGGCGAATCGGGACGTCGGAGCGCTTGGCGGCGTGGTTCAGCTCGGTCCTCTGAATGATGCCGCGGTCGTCTACTTCGACCCAGCCCCCGACGTTGTTGAGCACCGATGCGCTCCTGTTCAGATCCATCGCGACCTTGGGGTCGATGCCCTCGGGGACGATCGCCTCGGCCTTGATGATCCGGACGTCGAAGCGGGTGCTACCCCGCTTGCCTTCGAGGGTCGGCCCGGAAACGACGTGAAGCCGGACTCCGGGGGTCACGGCGAGCTGAGCAGCGCGGTCCGTGGTGGTCAGCGAAGCGATCCCGAACTCCATCATGGCAGTCGTCGTCGTCCCGTGCGCGATCTTGTAGCGCAGCGACTCACGCGGCTCTTGGCCGGCGTCGAGCACGAGGGCCGCATCGCCCTTCTTGGCGTCGTTCGCCGTCTCGGAATCTTTGCACCCGTTCAACACGAGCAGCGCGGACATCAGAATCAACGCGCGCAGTAGCACTTGCTTAGTCATAGAATCTCCCTTTTCGGCACCCCTGAATCGCCGTCTATTGCCGCTCTATATCGCAAGGTCCGGTTGGCCCGTCAAGGTTGCGCAGGGGCCGGGGCCTGGACCCGCTTGTACCCTTCGGGCAGCAAGAACACCTCCGCCGGCACCGGTACGCGCTGGACCTTCTGGACCAGGAACACCACGGGGACGCCGCCGGCTTGCTCGACGCGCATCTTCATCGAGAAACCGGGCTTAACGCCGTATTTCTTCATGGCTTTGGCGCGTTCGTCATCGGACATCTCGAGCCCGAGGTTGCGGCCCCGGAAGGCTCGCGTCCAAAGGTCGGCCGGGTACTTCTGGGTGAGCCAGAGGTCGATCACGGCGCTGTTGTCCTTGTCGATCAGCCGGACGTGCCGGGTCTCGACGCCGCTCACGGTCTCCTTTCCGAGCTTTTTGACCTCCAGGTTTGCGTTGTCGCCGGAGCCGGTGACCTGCTTGCTCTTCGCCGCGAGCGTCGAGTACGGCACCTCCAAGATGGCCTTCTGGTCGTGGGCGATCGCGTAGTAGCTCTCGCCCTTAGCCGGCATGATGGTCGTTGCGTGTACCGGTTGACCCTCGGGGCCCTTGGACTGGATGTCCATGCGGACGTCGCCGACCTTCGAGTACCGGGCAAGGATCTCAGCCGCGACACCCTGCTCGCTCGACAGGCTAGCCTTGAGCATACCTTCGAAGGCAAGCGCAGGGGAAGCGAGCAGCATCACGAATAGGCAGGTCAGGACAACGCGCATCGGGGGCCAAGCCTAGGCCGTCAACAGGAGCAAGCCAAACCCCCCCTTCGTCCTATCTTCGCGGGTTTATGCCGGATCCGGGCGCCAGATCTGAAGCTTCGATGGGGATTTGACGGCGCGGCAACCCCCGCTACACTCCGCCCCCTTCCAGCCTAAAAGGCAAGGCTATCCAATGCGTGACCTCATCAAGCTCAGCTGCGAAAACTGCGGCAAAGACAACTACGTGACGGACAAGAATCGGCGCACCATGCCCGAGAAGTTCCACATCAAGAAGTTCTGCCCCAAGTGCCGAAGCCACCACGCCCACAAAGAAGGCAAGATCAGCAAGGGCTAAAGAGGGGACCGTCCCCTTTATTGAACGCGCCCGCCGACTTGCCCTAGACCGCGTGGACCGTAGAACGGCCTGATGGCGAACGACGACACGCACAACCTCGGCATCGGCTATCTGTTGTGGATCTTCGGCTTCATGGGAGCGCACCGCTTCTATTACGGGCGCCCCGTGAGTGGGACGATTTGGTTTTTCACACTAGGGCTCCTGGGCATCGGCTGGCTGATCGACCTGGCACTGATGCCGTCGCTCGATCGCTCAGCGGATCTTCGATATGAGTCGGGGGCGGTCAGTTACAACGTGACCTGGATCCTGCTCACGTTCGTCGGGATCTTCGGCATTCACCGGATCTACATGGGGAAGTACCTGACAGGGCTGATCTACTTCCTCACCGGCGGCCTATTCCTGGTCGGTATCCTCTACGACTACTGGACCCTCAACGACCAAATCGCCACAGCAAACAC
>JAFDFW010000483.1 GCA_019309605.1 Deltaproteobacteria bacterium
CCGCCTGGCAGCTACTGCAGAACGGGTCGGTGGTGGGCATGCCGCCGTTGTAGCCCGCGGCGCCCGGGTCGCATCCGCCAGCGTCATCACAGGGATCGCAGGCTTCGCCGGCATCGACGATGCCATCGCCGCACGTCGGAACGCGCAGACAGCTCGCCGGGTCGCAGGTGAACCAAGAGGGCCCTACGGGTGGCGGGCCAACATCGCAGTCTTCGCCCGGGTCGAGCACGCCGTTGGGGCACGTCGGTGCCGAAACGCACTCAACCGTGGTTGTCCAGGTGTCTTCACAGTAGGTGAAAGCAGGTGCGGGAGTTGGTGGGAAGTTGTTATGGGCCGCTTGGTCCTCGTCATCGGAGACGGCGATTGTGATATCGTGGGTGCCAATGGCTTCACACCTGTACTGCGTGGTGGCGGCGGCGGGATCGGTGAACGTGCCGCTGAGAGCCCTCCACTCGTAGACCACGGCATCGCCTTCATCGTCTTGGGCTTGCGCCGTGACATCGATGAACCCGCCCACGGAGACGACCGCCGGAGACACGGTGGCCGACTTCACAATCGCGCAGCGGTTGAACTCGCCATTGATGCGCAAGGCGCCAAGCTCCCTTTCGCTGCTGCAGTTGAGTAGGATCGACCCGGGGGTCTCCTGGTCAGCAAAAACGCTAAAAATGGCGCCCTGGCCCTCGCAAGTCGTCGCACCCGAGACCGATGTCGCGGTGAGCAGCACGCCGTAGCCGCCCGGCGGGAGGCCGAATTTCACGAACGAGGCCGTTGAGCCCGCCTGCGCCACATTGATCTGGCCCTGGGCCACTGGCGTAGTTGGGGCCGAGACATCAACGATAACCCATTGGACCGTTTCGAAGGTTTCGTCTGACGACCCAGGCGGAAAGCCGCCGAGGTCGATGTTCATCGCCATAGAACCTGTCTCGCCGCCTTGGGTCCCCTCGCTTGCACAGCCTGTCATAGCGAGGGCGCCGACGAGACACCAGGCTATTGAGGTGGGGAATCTAAATCGCGCTTTTTTCATGTTCTCACTCCTTGTTGTGATCTTCATGCGCCACCATTCGCATTAAGGGGCCCCGCGTGCGGCTTGTTTGAGCCTCACTCGCCTTCCCCCTTTTCTGGGGAAGGAACTAGTCATACAACAACACAATTCCAAAGATCAATAGGTCCCGAACACGATCGACGACCTTGTAACGAAGGTCACACTCTCGACCGGCTCACCAACGCGCATCCCGCATAGGCCTTCTAGCCTATAACGAAGCGCTCAAAGACATTGCTACAACACCTGGTCGAGGCGCTCCGGCGGTGTAACGAATGATCCCTGTTTTACGGCACAACAGTATCCTGAAGGCGCGCATTAACAGAGCAAGTCTGAGGTGGCTCACGGATGACAATACACCCTTTTGAATGAGAGATTCCGGTTTTCGAGCGCTCAGGGGGTCGTCGATGCTAGATGAAAAAAAATGGTCCGCGGACACCCTTGTGACATCTAATCGAAACATTTCACGCGGGAGGTCCGAAAACTTCCAACATCGCCTACTTGGCGGGGATGCGGAGGCTCCGGGTCGTTGTATTGAACATGCTGAGGCGTTCGCCGTCTTTGTCGTAGATAAAGACCCCGTGCACGGTGAATATCACGCGTGCGGTCCGCGGCGTGAGCTCCCTCAGGTCCCACCAGACCTCCCCCTTGCCCTCCGCGGCGAACTTGACGAGCTCCATCGGTACGGGATAGCCGGGCAACTGGAAGGTCTGGGGTTGTGCGGCCTGCTGCGATTGCGTCTTGATGTCCACACGTGTGCCTTGGAGCTTGCTGATCTGCATCGTCGAAAGCTCGTTGGCCGCAATACCTCCTTGCATCGCGCCGCGGTGCACAGTCCATTGGGTGCCGACCCCAACCCGCTCTTGCGGAAGCGATGGTATCATCTGATGAAAGGCCCATTTCAGGTTATCGACCATATCGTGCGCTTCCCGGAGAGCATCGGGCGGCGCGCCTAGCTCGACGCTCTTGACCCATCCCCGAGGGTCCATCGTGTAGGCACCTGTCAGTCCCCTAAGCTGCGCGACCGCCTTTGCGAGCCGTTCGTTTAGCGCCGGGCTCTTTCCTTCTTCGTACTGGGCCTCTAGCTCGTCAATCGTGACTGCCACTCGCAGGGCTCCGCCTGGCTCGACCTTTTCGGCTTTCAGCTTGATTGCATAAGTCGCTGAATGCCAAGGTGCTTTTGCTGCTAGCACTCCCCCGATCAGTACCTTAGCGCGAGAGCGGAGGTTCATCGAAAGCATCTGCTCGAATCCGGGTTTCACCTCCCAACGAAGCCGGTGCGAAGGGTTGCTACCGGGTTCGACCACTCTGAGCGATGGCCGCTCGCCCTGCGAAGGGGCGGGGCCTTGGAGCTCCGCGGGGAGCCCGGCCTGGTCGAACTGCGAGCCAGCCCACGCGGCTTCGGTTGGGGTTGCGTTCTCCGCGGGTGCGTCGGGTTTGGCTGCAGACACCTCTGTTTCAGAGACTTGTTCGGTCGGAACTGAATCCTCCTTCTTTGAACAGGCGAAACTCAACGCGATGAGGATGATGATCGGCAGGCGCATGGGGCAGCTCTCTAGCACACGCCGAAGAGCTTCGACCAAGAATGCCTATTGGTGGAACGGCTATAGTCGTAAGGATGATCTCAATCAGGCATGCACGGCTGAGTGCGGGTCTGTGCGCTCTTCACTTGGACGATCCCGACGCTGCGCTGGCCTGTCTGGAGAAAGCCGGCGAGTTCTGCGACGACGGTATCAATAACGTGACATCGGGCTTCTGCGCATCGGACTGCCTCTCAATGCTGCCCTAGATTTCGCTGATCTTTTGGCGGATGCACGATATGTAAGCTGGCTCACACATCGTGGCAGGCAAACAGACACCCGGGTTGCACACCGGCATATTGGGGTCCGAAAAGATCTAACGCGATCGCCGAAAACGGGTTACTGTCGTTGCTTCCCCATGCCCGTTTGTACGTCTGAGTATCTTCAGGCGTTTCTTAGCAAAGATGCCCGGTTTGATGGTCGTTTCGTA
>JAFDFW010000484.1 GCA_019309605.1 Deltaproteobacteria bacterium
ACTGGATCGGTCGTGAACGGGTGCGACCGAACGCGATGCGAACGGTCGTAAAGCGCTTCAAGGCCGCCCTCTTCGAACCTCGCCCACCACTTGTATCCAGTCTTTCGACTGATGCCGAAAGCTCGGCAGAGCTCTGCGAAGCTATCGTATTCCCCGGCAATTTTCGCCGCCGCGAACCGGCGTCGTTCCTCCATAGCGGATGTCACTTTCCACGGCATCCCACCTAATGGCCGGACCCCGTTCAGGTGTCACCCATCAACCCGGTTCGATCTGTCACCCCTCAAGCCGGCATGTACATGAGTGAGCTGAAACTTTGCCTCGCGTGCGCGTGCGTGCATGAGCAGCAACTAAATAGGCCGCTTGCGAGTCTGGTCATCGCCGAGGCGGCGACGTCGGCGGTCGCAATACTTCGAGCAAACTGCCTGGGCGTGACTGTAGCGATCTGCTTCTTCGCGCGGGACGACTCGGGAGGACGCGCATCGTGTATGAAGCGGCGGTCGTGAGTTTCCGTTGGACATCCTCTGAGGTTTCCTGAATTCTCCACTCGTCGGAAGGATGATGGGATGAACCGCTTCTTGTTGTTGATACTTGGCGCCTCACTGTTGATCGGGTGCGGCAGCTCACCTTCCGGACCAGGCGGCAGCGGTGGCACCGCAGGGACGGGTGGAATCGCAGGGACCGGTGGCAGCGGCCTCGGTGGTGGTGGTGGCAGCGGCGGTGGCGGACTACCGCCCGCTACAGCAATGCGGCCGGAGCTCTTGATGGCAACGGGAGTCCGCGACGTGTGGGGTCGTTCGAGCGACGAGTTGTTCGCCGTCGGCGAGGGGCTGATCGCGCGATTCGACGGTGACCGTTGGGTCCCCGAAGAGCTGCCCGACGAGGCCAGGGGCGAGGCCCTCAATGGCGTCTACGGATTCGCCGTCAACAACGTCTATGTAGTGGGCCGGCGCGGCCTCATCCTGCACTTCGACGGTACCGGTTGGACCGTCGAAGCCTCTGGAACGTCAAGAGAGCTTTTCGATGTTTGGGGCACTGGGCCAAGCAACCTGTACGCGTCAGGGAGCGGCGTTTTGGTGCACTTCGACGGTGCCGCGTGGACCGAGGTTGAGCTGGACTTCGGCAGTGGGGTCGACTGGCGTGGCGTCTCGGGAAGCGGCCCGAACGACGTCCTGCTGGCGGGCGAAGGCGGCAACTTCCAGAGGGCGCATTTCGGTCACTTCAACGGAGCCAGCTGGTCCGCGATCACGCCTCCGCCCCGTGCCGGCAACACGTACTACAGCAAGGTTTGGAGCGTGGGGCCGAGCGCTGCGTTTGTCGTGGGCGTGCCGGGGCGTGTCTCGTTTTGGGACGGCAACGATTTGACGGACATGACGAGCGGCACGACCAGCGCACTCACCGGTGTGTGGGGCGTGTCGGAGACCGAGATGTTCGCCGTGACTGCGCAGGGCGACTTTCGTCGCTACAACGGGACTTCCTGGTCAGCGATTCCCAACTCCCAGAGCAGCATCCGAGGTGTCTTCGGTTTCGCCGGAAACGACGTGCTGATCTTCGGGAACAATGTCACCCAGTTCGATGGGGCTGAGTACGACGTTCTACTCGACGGAGAAGCCGCGCTCTTCGGCTTTTGGGCATCCGCCCCCGACAACGCGCTGATTCTCGGGCGGAACACGTTTCGCTACGACGGGGAAAAGGCAACCCCCGAAGATCTCGGAGGCGTCGTCGTGCCGACCCTGAGGGCTGCCTGGGGCCCGCCGGACAACATCATCGCGGTCGGAGACGACGGCGCTGCGTTGCTGTACGACGGTAGCCAATGGGACGCGATGACCACCAACACCGCCGAGAGGCTATTTGGTGTGTGGGGGTCGGCCGCAGACGACGTCTTCGCCGTGGGCGGCGCTGGGGCGATCGTTCGGTTCAACGGAGTCGCATGGGGAGGAATGGTCAGCGGGACAACAGCTACCTTGCTGGATGTCTGGGGCACCGGTCCGGACAACGTCTACGCGGTGGGCGGCGATGGTGTGATCCTCCGGTATGACGGCGTCTCCTGGAGCCCGCAGGCAAGTAGCTCTGACACCACCCTCACCTCGATCATTGGGTTCAGTGAGACGTCTATCTATGTCACCACGGGGGACACGCCCTTGATTGGCGACGGCGTCACCTGGACGCCCACCCCGCTCGAGATCGACGGCGTGCCGCAGCGCCTGTTCACGCTGAGCGGAACGACCCCCGAGAACCTTTTCATCACCATCGCCGATGACACGTCTTCGAGGTTCGGATTCTATGATGGCGTGAGCTTCACGCCGTTGCCTGAGGTTGAGTTCGCGGGCGGTGCACTGGCCACCCAGCCGAGAGACGTGTTTTGCCGCGCTTCGGGCTTCGACACGCGCATCTTTCGGTATTTTGTACCGTGATCCCGAGCACCGCAGGGTTTCGTAAATCGTATGTCCCCAGTTCGACTCTGGGCGGTGGCTCCACAAAACACGAGGTAGAATGATCGCCGACACCTCACGAACCCCGGTGCAGGTACTCGTGCAGGTACTCTTTTCGAAGCCGCGTGTACCGGCACCGCTCTCGCCCACGGTGCGCGCATACCGCGCCGGCCGGTGTCACGACTCGTGTTGCATGTCGTCGACGGCCGCCGCCGTGGTGCTCGACGACATCGCCGCCGGTCGCTCTCGACGTCGACGGGTCAACCGGGTCAACCGTGGGTCAACCGCCGCGCCGCGAAGCTCCGCCGGGTGCCGGTTGTAAACTTGTAAATTGCTCGCCGGTGCTCGACGTCGAAACCGTCGACGGTGACGCGGAGCTTCAAGCCGCCGCCGCCTCGAACCGGACCATTCGCGAGCCGGAGCGGTGGCACCTCGTCGAAGGGCGGAGTGTACCACGGGAGCCGCTAGCGCACGCCTTACGGCTGCACCTCAAACGCCCCCACGTCGTGTACGTCGGCAAAATATTTCGGACAAGAGGGCACGTTTATTAAGAGACGGTTCATGGTTTTGGCCTAGGCCGCACGGGCGGCCCGGTACTCCTTTTTGCGACGTTGCATCG
>JAFDFW010000485.1 GCA_019309605.1 Deltaproteobacteria bacterium
AATGCTCGGCGGCATAGGCACGGACCGCCCGGTGGTCCAAGAAGAGGCCGGTGTCAATGCGGTCTTCTAGGTTCACGACGAAACGGAGATCGCCCTCGCTGACGATTATCTCCGTCTCTTGCTGGGAGATACGGGCATATTGGTCGCCCTCATCGAACTTGCGCCTCACCTTCACGATGAGATCGTCGGGATCGATTCCCAAGGCTTCGGGAAGCGTCATCAAGACGTCCTGGACCCGCTGCTTCGCGCCGTCGTCGTCTGCGTCTCGCTCCTTCTGAAAGATGTGGAGCACCACTTTGGACTGATAGCGGTCGACCGCAACGTTGTACTCCGGGATATCGGCATCGTAGATGCGGTAGCATTCGATGCCGCTCCGCTTGGCCCAGCGCCCCCATTTCTTCTTGTTCTTCTTGATCCGGTTGGCGAACATCTGAGCCTTCTGGCTCGGTTTTCGCCACCCCGGCGCCTTGGCAGGATCCCCGCCGACCACCCCTCGCACGGGAATCTCGACGAGGCGGCACTCGATCGATCCGTTGTAGAGAACGTGGCGGCGCGTCGGTCGAAGCCCGAGGTGCTTGAGGTTGCCTCCATGCGCGGTGGCCGTACGGTGGATTGCACACGAGGATACCGCCCTCGGAGGGCTTCTCGACGGAAGACAGCTCCTGGACCGCAAGCGACACGTGCTGTTCGACGCCCGCGGCGGCGAGATTCTCCCGAACGTACGACAAGGCCTTCTCGGACGCGTCGCATCCGACTATTCGCGCCGGACATTCGGCCTTGCGAGCCGTCAACGCCGCGTCCCGCTCCGCCGCGAACGCCGCTGCGTCGTGTCGCAACCAGCGCTCGAACCCAAAGCGCTCCCGCAGGAGACCGGGCGCACAGTTGGTCGCCATCAGCGCACCTTCGATCAGGAATGTGCCGGAACCGCAGGTCGGGTCCATCAGCGTCAGACCTTGGCGCGCCGCCTGAGGCCAACCCGCCAGGTAGAGAATCGCCGCAGCCAAATTCTCCTTGAGCGGCGCCTTTCCGCCGGCCTGCCGATAACCTCGCCGGTGCAGCCCTTCGCCGGAGAAATCGAGAGCGAGCTCGTGATGCGTCTCACCGATGTGTAGGTGAAACCGAATCGCCGGGTCCCTCTTGTCGATGCTCGGGCGCGTGCCCGCGTGGTCGCGAAAGCTGTCGACAATCGCGTCTTTCGCTCGCTGCACCCAATAGTGCGAAGGGAATGGGCTCTTCGGCGCCTGGGAGCTGCCGATGGCGAACGTTTGGGTCGCGTCGAAATGCTCCCACCAGGCAACTCCACGGAGCGCGTCATAGAGAGCCGTGTCGTCTTCGGCATCCAGCTCGACGAGCGGCAACAAGACTCGTGACGCGACGCGAGACCATAGGCATAGCCGATAGCCGTCTTGCAACGTGCCGCGGGCATGGACTGCGGTAGGCCGCACATCCACGACCTCGACGTCGAGGTTCCGAACCTCCTCGCAAAGCGCGTCCTCGCAACCCTTGGGGCAAGGAAGCACCCACCTGAATCGCTGCTCGGACGAAATGCGAGTCTCTCCTACTTCGCTAACAGCAACTCGGTCGCCATATCGACATCGTCGAGAAGCTGGCCAACCTCGTGAAGGCCTCCAGCCCAACCCACGAATGACGCGAACCACACACCCTGCAACAGCGAAGCAATGTTTCTGTCACGCTCATCACCGTTGCCACCCAAGTCAGCAGTCTCCGGGGCAATGTCACCACGAATTGCAGACATCACGACTGCGGTGATCAGCGCGTGGAAGCCCGCAACCCGCTCGGCAATGTTGGGATCGCCCGAAGCAAGGGAGCGGACCGTGGCCTTAGCGAGATTGGGTCGACGAATGAATCCCTGCGTGATTTCCGCAAATACGAAGCGCAGTCGCTCCTGAGGTGTATCACCAGGAACCGGCTTCTTGCCGATTTTGGCGACGAGCTTTTCACTCTGCTGCTCGAGCGCAGCGATGAGGATCTCCTCTTTGCTCGCAAAACGCTTGTAGACCGTGCCGAGCGCAACTTGAGCACTGGCTGCGACGTCCCGCAGCCGTACCGCTTGGTATCCGTCGCGCTCTGCCAGCGCGACCGCCGTTTCAACGATGCGCTTAGCCCGATCATCCATCATTAAGATCCGGCCTCTGCTTGCTCACGAGCGATCTCCTCCGCCCACTTGTAATCGGGCTTGCCACTCGGCATGCGGGAAACCGTCTCTGTGATCGTGATTTGCCGCGGGACCTTATAACCCGCGATGTGCTTGCGGCAGTGTTGCTTCACCTCGTCGAGTGACAGCGGCTTGTTCCCGCGCGTGTTGAACACGGCAGCGACTTTGGAGCCGAAGCGCGCGTCCGGAACAGCGACGACGAGCGCGTCGATGATGTCGGCATGCGCCTTGAGCGTTTCTTCCACTTCTTCGGGGAAGACCTTCTCGCCCCCGGTGTTGATGCACTTGCTACCCCGTCCAAGGAACGTGATGCGACCGTCCGGCTCGATGGTGGCAAAGTCGCCAGGAACGACCCAACGCCGCCCTTTGAACTCCTTGAAGCGCTCGGCGGTCTTCACCGGATCCTTGTAGTAGCCGAGCGGCAAGCGGCCCGAGCGGGCAACCATGCCGATCTCGCCGGAGCCCGGCTCGATCTGGTCGCCGTTCTCGTCCAGGACCGTGACGTCGTCACCCATGTAGAAAGAGGGGCGGCCTTCGTGGCTGTCTTCATCGGCGGCAGCGCGGCCAAGGTCGCCCGACTCGCTGGTGCCAAAGCTGTTGATGATCATCACGTCGGGGACGAGCGCTTCAATCTCCTCCTGAATGCTCGCCGAAAGGATAGCGCCAGCCGAAGCGATCACGCCGAGGTTCGACATGTCGTAATCGCCGGCCCTCAGCTCTTCAACGAGAGGAATCGCCATGGCATCGCCGACGAGCGAGAGGGTCGACACCTCCTCCTCGGCAACCAGAGACAGGATGCGCTTCGCGTCGAAGCTCGGCCCGTGTTGCAGCACCAGCTTTCCGCCAGTGAGGTGGCAAATCCACTGAGTGAACTGCGCCGCGCCATGTATGAATGGTGCACACGGAAGCATCGTGACCGTGTACCAGCCCTCTTTGGCTTGCTCGACGAGCTGCTCCGGCGACTCAACGGGATCGCCGCCGGGTGATCCGCCTTGAAGCCCCGAGAAGAAGAGGTCCTCGTGGCGCCACATGACGCCCTTGGGCATCCCCGTCGTGCCACCAGTGTAGATGATGTACAGGTCGTCGCCGGACCGAGGCCCGAAACCCCGCTCCTCGGACCCTTGCCCGAGCGCGGTCTCGTACTCGATCGACTCCTGATCGGCAATGGCGTCCACGCCGTCCTCGATCACGATGAGCGACTGAAGGGGTTCGAAACCTTTCGTCGCCTCGTTGATCACGGGAAGAAAGCGCCGCTG
>JAFDFW010000486.1 GCA_019309605.1 Deltaproteobacteria bacterium
TCGAACCGGGATGTCGTGGACGAACGCCATCGCCAGCATGAACGGCATGTCCCAGTTGGACGTGTGCGGCGCTGCAATGATCACGTACCGATTCACCGCAGGCGGCGCCCCGTCTGTTTTCCAACCAGCGACCCGAAGGAACGCCTTACCTATCCACTGCTTGAGCATTGCGCTTGTCGCTCGCAGCACGCGCGACTTATGACCTATCTCTGTATCCCCGACTTATCTCTGTATTACAAACCCAGACTCAGGTTGGTGACAGAACTATTACAATAAGTGGCCAACTTGGATCCTGTAACTTCGCATCTCGGCCGCGGTACCCTCAATCAGCTGCAGGAGGTCTCGATGAAGCTCTACACCAATTTGTTCTCGCCAAACGCCCGCAAGGTACACGCCGTCGCCAACGAGCTTGGCATCGAGCTAGAAATCCACACGGTCGACCTCCGCGCTGGCGAGCAACGCGCGCCTGAATACCTCGCACTCAACCCAAACGGAAAGGTCCCCACCCTCGTCGACGGTGACACCGTCGTATGGGAGTCGAACGCAATCATATGTTACCTCGCCGGCCAAGGCGACACCGACCTCTGGCCGAAGTCCGCCAAGCGCTACGACATCCTCCGCTGGATGTTCTGGGAATCGAACCACCTCACCAACCCCCTCAACCGCCTCTTCGGCCAGAAATTCTTCAGCGGCGGCAACCCGGATCAAGTCATCATCGAGCGCGCCACAAAGGACTTCCGCAAGTATGCAGAGGTCCTCGACGCCAACCTCGCAAACAACGCCTACGTCACGGGCGACACCCTCACCCTAGCCGACTTCGCAGTCGGCGTAGCCTTCGGCTACATCGGTCCCCTGGAGCTCCCCGTCGAAGGACTCGGCAACATCCACCGCTGGTGGGACGCATTCTCCACAACCGAGTCCGGCAAGATCCTACTCCCCGGCTAACGCTGGCACTGACGCTGACACTGGCACTGGCACTGTCGCTGGCGCTGACACTGTCAATCGACCGGGAACACTTCGACCCAGATGCCGTTCAACTTCGCCATTCCCGAGAAATACTCGAGCGCGTCCGGCCCGTCGGCCGCGAGCAAGTTCGCATTCGCTCCCGTCGTCTGGCTCGCCACGCTCAACCCGTCCGCCGCCTGGTGACCCCACCCGTGCGGTAGTGCCACCGCGCCAACCATCATCTCGTCGGTGAGCTGAACCGGTACCCGAACCGAGGCAACGCTGCTGCGAACCTCGACCATGGCGCCCGACTCGACCCCAGCGGCCCCGCCGTCCACTGGGTTCATGTAGAGATAGTTCGTCGAGCGCTTCCCTTCGACGAAGCGGGGGTGGTTGTGCAGCCAGCTATTGTGGCTGTGCTGCTCGCGCTTGCTGATCAACTTGAGCTTGTCGCGCTGCGTCCGCTCCTGCTCGAACACCACTTCCAGGTTCCTGGCAGCTTCAACCAGCTCCGCGGGCGCCAAATTGACCAGGCCATCATCCGTGACCACCCGCTTGCCGAGAAAGTCCTGCCCTTTATTCGGTTCGAGCAAACGTCCGTGCGGCTCTTTGCGAAGGCTCTTCAACGAACCGAGCCGGAACGCGCGCGCCATCAACCCCAGGAAACGCTCCGACGTGAGGCCGAGTCGGCTCCCCACCCCGGGCAGCTTGCCGAGGCCCATCCATCCATTGAACAAGCCGGTCGCGATCCGTGAACCAAACAAAGTCGACCCACATGCGCGCGCAAGCTGCAACAGGATCATCGTCTCGTCGCGTTGCTCATCTTCGGGAGGCAAAAGCGCGTCGGTATACTGCGCGTACGGAATCGGCTGCGCGCCCATCAAGGAGTGAAAAACAAAAGGCAGGTCCGGGCGCTGAAACGCGCTGGTGCCCGGCAGGATGTAGTGAGCGTGGTTCGCCGTTTCGTTGCGGAATATATCGATCACGACGAGCAGTTCGAGGGCCTTCAGCGCGTCTTCCAGGCGCCCGTCACTGTTGGGGACGGTCAGCAGAGGATTGCCCGATAAGCAGAACATGGCCCTAACCTGCCCTTCACCGGGGGTGAGGATCTCGTCGGCCATGAGGCCCGCGGGAAACGAGTCAACAACGGAAGGTAGCCGGCCAATGCGCGACACGTCTTTGCGCATCGTGTGGCCGCTCTTGCGCGCATGCTTCGGGAAATCCTTGATGTAGCCGTAGCCAACGAGCGTGCCTCCGAGGCGGTCGAGGTTGCCGGTGATCGCGTTGATGGCTTCTTGAACCCAGAACGCGAGAGTGCCCTGGCTCCCTTGGTTGACCCCGGTCGACAGGAACAAGGCCGCGCCGTCTGCTTGGAGATAGGCATCGACCATCGATCGCAGCGTCTGCGCCGAAACGCCGGTGACTTCGGCAGTCCTCTCCGGCGGCCACGACTCCGACACCTTTCGAAGCGCCGCGAGCCCCTTCATGTGACGGCCGACACGCTCGTGGTCGATTGCATCCCGACTCACGACCTCGTGAAGAAAGCTGAGCAGGAAGTACACATCGGTATCCGGACGGATGAACACCTGCGTCCCCATTTGCTTTGCGGTTTCGGTGCGCCTCGGATTCACGAGGAAGACCTTGCCGCCCCGTCCCTCGATGGCCCTCAGGCGTCGAATCGGGTCCGGTAGCTGCATGAAGCTCGACCGTGACACAGCCGGATTCGATCCGATCATGATCAGGCACTCGATGCGGTCGACGTCGGGGAACGGCTGGATGAATGGGAACCCATACACCCGTTGGGCGGCTGCGAACTTGTTGTTGCAATCCTGCGAGCCGGTCTGGAACAGATTGTGCGAGCCGAGCCCCTGTAGAAACGCGGCCGTGAGTACCGGAGGCAGCAAGCTGAACGCGATGGGATTGCCGAGATACGCAGAGACCGAATCGCCGCCGCGCTCTTGGACCAGTCGCCGCACCTTCGCGCCGATCTCTTCGAGCGCCTGCTCCCAACTGATCTCCTCGAACCGATCGCCGACGCGTTTCAAGGGAACGCGCAGCCGGTCCGGCGAATGATGGATCTCGTGGTAGCGGCTCGAGTGCGACGAGGCGCTCGCCCTCGATGGTGGCTTTCAGGCCGCAAGTGGCTTCGCAAATGCGACAGAAGGTGAATTCGGTACGGGTGGACACGTCCGCAAAGGTGCCAGGGCCGGCACACGCCGACAAGGCTTCAATTCCTACGCGCTCGGGAAGTTCTCGACGAGGAGCTGCAGCGAATCGTGCGTCGTGAAAATGCCGATGATCTTCACGCCTTCGACGATGACCGCCGAACCACGATGACCGCCGAACCATACTTGTGCTCGAGCATCGCTTGCAGCACGTCAAAGAGTGGGGTGTCCTTCGACACCGTGTACGCCTCTTGGGTCATCGCCTCTTCGACGGTCGTGACGTCGGGGTTGACCTCGTTGAGGCCGGCAATCATGCCGAGATCGCGGTCGCTGACGATGCCGTAGAGCTCGCCGCCGTGCAGCACGGGCAGGTGGCGAATGTCGTACTTCTGCATGAGCTTCTGAGCAAACGTGATCGTCTGCTCGCTTCCCACGGTGTGGGGCAGAGCCGTCATGTACTCGGCGATAGGAGCAGTCTTGTCCATGCGCAAAGCTGTACCACAGTCGGGCGGTTCCGCCATGTTTGGGCTAGGCTACCGCGTCGCCGACGAAAGATGAGGGAGTGACCGAGGCATCACCGCACGCAAGTTCGCCCGCATGGCACACGCTGCCGGCTGACGGTGTTTTGTCGCATCTGTCTTCGTCCCCTCACGGCCTGGCGGAAGTCGAAGTCGAAGCTCGACTAGATCTGTATGGCCCGAATCAGCTCGAGGCCGCGGTTCGTGTCTCGCCCTGGGCCATTCTGTTCGAACAACTCAAGGATGTCCTGATCATCATCCTGCTCATCGCGACCGCGATCTCCGCCTTCCTCGGGCACGGCGTCGAGGCCATTGCCATCGCCGTGATCGTGCTGTTCGCTGTGCTTTTGGGCTTCATACAGGAGTACCGAGCAGAACGCGCAATGGAAGCGCTCAGGCAGATGGCCGCACCCACGGCAACGGTGATCCGTGGCGGTCAGGAGATCGAGATTCCAACGCGCGAGCTCGTGCCCGGCGACCTCATTCTATTGCACGCCGGCGACAAGGTGGCGGCCGACGCGCGGCTCGTCGAGTCGATCAATCTCCAAGTGGACGAAGCGGCGCTCACAGGCGAATCCGTGCCCGTGCACAAGAACACCGAGCCGCTTGCCGACGAGGATCTGGCTCTCGGCGACCGCGCCAACATGGTATTTGGTGGAACCATCGCCACCTATGGCCGTGGCCGCGCCGTCGTCGTCGGCACCGGCATGAACACCCAGTTCGGTCGGATTGCCCGAATGTTGCAGTCCGTCGAATCCGGCAAGACACCTCTGCAGCAGAACCTCGACAAGGTGGGTCGTGTCCTGGCTCTGGCAGCAATTGTCGTCGTGGCCGCTATCGTCGGGATGGGCGTGCTCCGCGGCCAACCGTTACTGGAGATGCTCATCTTTGGGATCGCCCTGGCAGTCGCCGTCGTGCCGGAGGCGCTGCCGGCAGTCGTCACCATTTCGTTGGCGATCGGCGTACAACGTATGGTGAAGCGCAACGCCCTCGTGCGCCGCCTGCCAGCCGTCGAAACCTTGGGCAGCACCTCGATCATCTGCTCAGACAAGACAGGCACGCTGACCAAGGACGAGATGACCGTCCGCAAGTTGTACACGCCCGAAAGAATGCTCAGCGTCTCCGGTAGCGGCTACGCGCCCGAGGGAGAGCTCTCGTTGGACGGCCGGGCTGTCGAGCCCTCTCCACAGGAGACGCTGTTGCTGCAGGCCGCTGCGCTAGTTTCCGATGCACACCTCGTCCGCGACGACACGGACGGCGCTTGGCACATCAAGGGAGACCCCACCGAAGGCGCCATGATCGTGGCGGCAGCGAAGGTCGGATCGCCAAAAGACGACCTCGACCTACGGTTCCCCCGCATTGGCGAGATCCCCTTCACCTCTGAAACCAAACGGATGACGACCTTGCATTCCGTCGCGAACAGTCAGGTCGCGTACGCCAAGGGCGCGCCGGAGACCATCCTCGATTCGTGCTCTCAGCAAATGACGCGGCAAGGCGAAGTCGCGCTGGGAGATGCTGACCGAGCCGCGATTCTGGAAACGGTCCAACAGATGGCTGGCGAGGCCCTCCGCGTGCTAGCTGTGGCCACCAAAGCAGACGCCCAGCTCGAAGATGCAGAGCGCGATATGACCTTCCTCGGCTTGCTGGGCATGATCGATCCGCCACGTCCCGAGGCCCGAGCCGCCGTCGAACAATGCGAGCAAGCCGGCATCAGAGTCGTGATGATCACGGGCGACCACCCCCTCACTGCTGAGGCCGTGGCTCGTGAGCTCGGTCTGTTCAAGGTGGGACGCGCGGTGACCGGCGCAGAGCTCGAAGACATGAGCGACGAAGAGCTCGAGCGCGATGTCGAAACCATCGAGGTCTATTCCCGGGTCTCCCCGGCCGACAAGCTTCGGGTGGTCACCGCCCTGCAAGCGCGCGGTCACCTCGTCGCAATGACAGGTGACGGTGTGAACGATGCACCGGCCTTAAAGAAGGCGGACATCGGCATCGCCATGGGCATCACCGGCACCGACGTAAGCAAAGAAGCTGCCGCGATGACCCTGCTCGACGACAACTTCGCATCGATTGTTGCGGCGGTCGAAGAAGG
>JAFDFW010000487.1 GCA_019309605.1 Deltaproteobacteria bacterium
TGCGGACTGGGTGCAGACCGAAGCACTCGTGCGACAGGCGATCGACGAGTTCGGGCGGCTCGATGCCGTCGTCAACAACGCGGGCTTCGTCCGTGACCGCATGTTCGTGAGCTGCAGCGAAGAGGAATGGGACGCGGTCGTTCGCGTGCATCTCAAAGGACACTTCTGCGTAGCCCGGCATGCAGCCGCGTACTGGCGAGGACAGGTCAAGGCCGGAGAAGAGGTCAATGGCCGTATCATCAACACGACCTCCGGAGCCGGCGTGCTCGGAAGCGTGGGTCAGTCGAGTTACTCGGCGGCAAAGGCCGGCATTGCGACGCTGACTTTGGTGCAGGCCGCCGAGCTCGGCCGCTACGGCGTCACCGCTAACGCCATTTGCCCAATCGCCCGCACGCGGATGACCGAAGGGGCCTTCGGCGACTCGATGAACGCGCCGGACCAGGGATTCGACGAAAACGATCCGGCCAATGTCTCGCCGTTCATCGCCTGGCTCGCCAGCTCGCAGTCGCAGGAGGTGACCGGTCGGGTATGGGAGATCTTCGGCGGCACGATCACTGCGTTCGACGGCTACCGCCGCGAGCAGACGGTCGACATCGGCAAGCGCTGGGATCCGGCCGAGATCGGCCCGGCCGTAAAGGACCTGCTTTCCAAGGCACAGCCGCTCGTCAAGGTGTACGGGACATGAGCAACGCTCTCGACTTTACTGGCCGCGTGGCTCTGGTCACGGGTGGAAGCCGTGGAATCGGGCGGGGCATCGCTGAAGCATTCCTGGCTGCCGGTGCGGACGTCGCGGTGTGCGGCCGCAAGGAGCCCGACGAGCTTCCGAACGCCGCGGGCAAGAGCGCGATCTTCGTCGGCGCCGATGTTCGCGATGCCGAGCAAGTCGAGAAGATGGTCAGCGAGGTGGTCGAGCGCCTGGGGCGTCTGGACATATTGGTGAACAACGCGGGCGGAGCGCCCTTTACGGAGGCAGCCACCGCATCCCCGCGCTTTTCCGAGAAGATCATTCAGCTCAATCTCATGGCTGCGCTTCATTGCGCGCAGCAGGCGAATCGCGTGATGCAGGGCCAGGACACGGGCGGCTCGATCATCAACATCACGAGCGTGTCCGGCATGCGCCCTTCCCCCGGCACCGCAGCCTACGGCGCAGCCAAGGCGGGGCTGATCAACCTCACCGGCACGCTCGCCATCGAATGGGCCCCTAGAGTGCGCCTCAATTCCATTTCCGCGGGCCTGATTCGAACCGAGCAAGCCCACCTTCATTACGGCGACGAAGAAGGGATCGCGAGCGTCGCGGGAACCGTCCCCCTCCAGCGTCTCGGCACACCCGAGGACGTCGCCGGGGCCTGCATGTTCTTCGCTTCGTCGCTCTCATCCTATGTGACCGGTGCCAACCTAGTCCTTCACGGTGGCGGAGAAACGCCTGCGTTCCTCACTGCTGCCACAGTCAATCAGGGAGCTTGAGCGAATGGAGTTTTCGTTCTCAGAAGACCAGGACGAACTGAGGAGAGCCGCGCGCCGGTTCTTGGAGGTTGCGTCATCGGAGGAACGCGTTCGGGCCGCCATGGAAACCGAGCAAGGATACGACTCCGCCACCTGGGAGCAGCTATCCGAGGAGCTCGCGTGGACGGCTCTCACCATCCCGGAAGAGTACGGCGGGCTGGGCATGAGCTACCTCGACCTCCATCCCCTGATGGAAGAGATGGGTCGCGCGCTTTTGTGCTCGCCGTTCTTTTCGACCATTTGTTTGGGCGCAAACGCGCTCCTGCTAGGCGGCACCGACGCTCAAAAGGAGCGCTACCTGCCGGGCATCGCCGCTGGCGAGGCGACGGCGACCTTGGCCTACACCGAGAAGCACGGACGGATGGACGCCGACGGTGTCGAAGCGACGTACTCCCGAAACGGGAGCGGCTACGTCCTGCGCGGCAGCAAGAGCTACGTCCTCGACGGGCACACCGCCGACCTCCTCATCATCGCGGCGCGCAGCGAAAACAGCAAGGGCGAGCAGGGTGTGAGCTTGTTCTTGGTGCCGGGCGACGCGGACGGCGTGGAGCGGGCATGGCTCCCGACGATGGATCAGACGCGGCGCTTGGCGTCTGTCGAACTGGGCGACGTGGTCGTTCCGCCCGATGCCCTTCTCGGCCAAGAGGGACGAGGCTGGGAGCTCTGCGAGCGCACGCTGGATCTCGCGAGGATCGCGCTCGCGGCCGAGCAAGTGGGCGCCGCCGAGATGTGCCTCGACTTGTCGGTCGAGTACGCGAAGGTGCGCAAACAATTCGGCAGGCCGATCGGGTCGTTCCAAGCGATCAAGCACACGTGCGCCGACATGCTGATGATGGTCGAGTCGGCGCGCTCCGCGGCCTTCTACGCGAGCGCACTCGCTGGGCAGGGCGACACTGACCTCCAGGAGGCCGCCTCGAGCGCCAAAGCGTTCTGCTCGGACACCTTCTTCCACTGCGCCGCCGAGAGTATCCAGATCCACGGCGGCATCGGATTCACCTGGGAGCACGCCGCCCACATGTACTTCAAGCGGGCCAAGTCGACCGAGGCTCTCTTCGGCGATCCGTCCTTTCACCGCGAGCGAGTCGCGAAGCGCATGGGTTTGTAATGGAGCTACAACTCACCAAAGAAGAAGAGGCCTTCCGCCAAGAGGCCCGCACCTGGTTGCAGGAGCAACTCAACGGCCCCTTCAAAGATCTCCAAGGCCGTGGCGCCTCCGGCGACGGAGACACGTATGTCGAGGAGCGAATCGCCTGGGCAAAGGCCATGGGCGCCGCAGGGTGGAGTTGCATCGGCTGGCCGAAAGAGTTCGGCGGGCGCGGCTGCACCATCAAAGAAGAGGCGGTCTTCAACGAGGAATACGCCCGAGCCAACGGCCCCGGCAGCGCGGCGCACATCGGTGAGAACCTGCTCGGACCCACGTTGATCCACTTCGGGTCACCCGAACAACAGAAGCGCTTCTTGCCGCCCATCGTTTCCTGCGACGAGATCTGGTGCCAGGGCTACTCGGAGCCGGGCGCGGGCTCCGACCTCGCCCTGGTGGGCGATGAGTGGGTCATCGAAGGGCAGAAGATCTGGACCTCGGGTGCGGAGTTCTCGGACTGGTGCTTCATCTTGTGCCGCACCGATTCCGAAGCGCCGAAGCATCGCGGCATCAGTTACATCCTGGTCCCGATGAAGCAGGACGGCGTCGAGGTGCGGCCGATCAGACAGATGGGCGGAAGCGCCGAGTTCGCAGAGGTGTTCTTCGACGGCGCCAAGGCCCACAAGGACTACGTGGTCGGGGGCGTCAACAATGGATGGAAGGTGGCGATGGGTACGCTTGCGTTCGAGCGTGGTGCATCGACGCTCGGGCAGCAGTACCTTTTCCAAAAAGAGTTCGAGCAGGTCGTCGCCACCGCCAAGCGCACGGGCGCCGCGAGTGATCCGATCTTCCGACAACGCATCGCGGAC
>JAFDFW010000488.1 GCA_019309605.1 Deltaproteobacteria bacterium
CCTGCATATTTTCCGTGAGGAGACGATCCTGTTCGGTTTTGCCAACAATCACTTCAGCGCCGAGGAGCTCGACCAGTTTCAGACGTCGGTCGAGACCGAGACCGGCAAGCCTGCGTAAGCCTGCGTGAAAGAAGAGAAGGGGAGAAGATCCGACCGACGTTGGCGGCGAGCGACGGCACGAAGGTGACCTCGGGGAGCGCCCCGGAGCCTCCGCAAGCCGACTGAATGGAGGTCCGAATGAGCCTCAGGCACCGTGGCGATGGGACTCGGCTCCCCCGGTGGGTGCCGTAGCTCGCAAACGACGCGCCCCGACGCACCGAGGCGCCTCGCCCGATGGTCACCGGACGCTCAGCTCACCGCAAGAGCGTGTTTGGGGGACGGCTAGGGTGCGGGGCCACACCGCGCCCCGTGGCACACGCGCATCCACCACGTGCCCGCGGGGAAGCAGGCTTTCCGGTCCTCCGTCCATCCACCTCGCGAGGGCCTGTTGGTACTGCGCCTTGAAGGCCCGCAGGCGCGTCACCGCCTCGGTCGCCGCCGCTCGATTCCCCGCCGCCGCGAACTGTGGGTTGAGGCTCCCGAACACTTCGTAGCTCGTGGCTCGCTTGGTGTGTGGGAGTTTCAGGACGCGCCTTGGACCCACAAACGACCGGCCCGTGCGCTTGGCCTCGTTCCACGCTTGGTGCTCCTTGTCCCGCACGCGCTCGGCAATGCGCTCTCGGGCAAGCTCGGGGCCGTAGTCGAGCTGCAGTGCCACTGGCATCTCCAAGCGAAGCTCGAGCTCCTCGGGCCACTCGGAGTTGCTGGGATCGAAGTAGTGCGTGGGCCGCTTGACCCGGATGACGCGTGTGCCGACGTGCCCCGGGAGCGTGTGCGCGCCGGGCCAGTCCCTGGCGTAGCGCACCGCCCCGGCTTCGACCGGATTGGCGATGAGGTAGGCGATGGACTCCACCATGGCTTCGGGCGTGAGCAACGCGTGCACGCCGGTACTGTCCTTGTTGAAGACCTCCTCAGGCCAACCGCGATAGGCCTTGGTGCACAAAGCCAGATTGCGGTGCAGCGTCTCCAGGAACTTCGGATACACGCCGCGCACGTCGGTGATGACCTCGTGGCAGTGCGTCGACATGAGGCACGCCGCATGGACCAACACGCCGTGGAGCAGCGCGGCATGGGCAAGGCAGTACCAATACACTTGCTCCATTTGCCGCGCTTCGTCGGGATGCAGGAGGAAGTGGCGGCGCGTGGTGCGCCGGGACAGTGCCAAGGTCGCGCCTGGGTCGACGATGCGGGGTCGGGTCATACCGTTTCAACACAAGCGAATGCCGTGCCGACACGGGGCTTCGTGATTTCAGGAGCTTGGCCGCACCGCCGCGGCGGAATCGCCCCTGCTCGCTGGCGGCCGCCATTTCACGAAACCACAGCGCAATCCCGGGCATGCTCGCTGCGTTTCGGGCGACGTCGGTAGGATCTCCTCCAACCTCGATGGCGGCCCAGTAGAGCCGGGTTACGCAAAGGTGCGCGGGCTGATCATGTTGGAAGGTGGCGGGGGTAGCTTGGCAGAGGAACCCCCGAGCGAAGAGACGCTTGACCGAATCGAAGCGGCGTTCGATGATGTGAACCGCTAAACTCCTATTCCGTGGTTGCGGGTTTGCTCACGCCGCAATTGCTGGCCGTCTCCGAAGTCGCTGCACTCGAGGCTGACCTTCAAGGCGAGCAGATAGTAACTACAAACGCCCTCTCTTAGGCTCAGAGAGTTAACGTATAAGGCGTTCTGCGCAATTCAGGAGCTGAGTGAGCGCAATTCAGGAGCTGAGTGAGCCCTCCCCGATGAGGACGAAGATGCCTGATCCGATCATGCCGCCGAGGCCCATGAGGACCGCGGACCTCAGCGTCATGCTCTTTTCGGAGCTCACCCGAGCCTAGGGGTTACACGTGTTGGGGCCGCCCGCGTTGACGGGCTTTGCTCCCGGCTTGAGCTTCACGCCGTATTGCCCGAGCCGCCACATCAGCTGATCGATGCGATCCTGACCGAAGAAGGGCTCTCCCCGGACCACGAAAAGCGGCACGCCGCCGTGGTTGGCCGCGTCCTGAAGCTTCTGGTTTGCGTTGATGAGGTCTTGGTACTTCTTTTCGTTCTTCGTGTCCTTGGCCATCGCGATGAGCTTGTCCCCATCGAGGCCGGCACGATTGATCGCATCTCGAAGATGGGTTCCCGTCGTCCAGTCCTTGACGGTGCCGTTCCACATCATCCGCGAAACCTGATCGAGGTAGTCCCAGCCCTTGCCTTGTTGCGCCGCCTCGATGGCCGTGTACGTGAGCAGCTTGATGTTGTCTTGTTGAGCCAAAGGTAGGACTGGTCCGAAGTTGGGTTGCTGCTTGACCGGGTCAGGCGTTGGGTAGACGTACGGCATGTTCTGGAACTCCGCCGAGCGCACCGTGTCGAGGTCCTGATAGGGCACCCGATACTTCATGTACTTGATCCCCTTGAAGAAGTCGGGATCCTTGATCGCAATGGGCCAGACCGGACGGAAGTTGACCTGGACGTCGTAGGCCTCGCGAATCGCGAGGGTGCGGTCGAGCGCGACGTAGCAGTAGGGGCTGCGCATCGACCAGAACACGTCGACGACTACCTTTTCGGGCTGTTGGCTGGCTTGCCCCTTGTCCTTGCGCTTGGCCTCGGCCGTGGGCGCCACGGCGCAGAAGCTCAGGGCCAGGACGATTAGAATGGCGTTCTTTGCTCTCACGTTCCCTCCTCGTTCGGCGACAAAGTCGCGGGCGGCGATTGTACGGGGAAGCCGGGTAGAAATCTAGCTATCTCGCGCCAAGATCCCACTCACGTTAGTCGGCGGCCAGGAGCTCGAGATGCTCCTCGATCCAAGTGGCTATTCGCGCGCGCGGCGCGCGCCCTTGGATGACTTCGTCGATCAGAAACGCTTCGGCGTCATCTGCGGTGGCCCGTAGAGCGAAACCGTTGAGGCGCACAAAGATGGCCATGGTCGCGAACGCCACGCGCTTGTTGCCGTCGATGAAGGCGTGGTTGTTTGCAAGACTTTGGAGTAGTGCCGCGGCTTGCTCACTGAGCGAAGCGTAGTAGCCGGAGCGAGGCCGATGAAGCGCGGCATCGAGCATTCCGAGATCGCGAACACCCGACTCGCCTCCATAGCGAGCAAGCAGCAGCGAGTGCAGCACCAGGACTTCCTCGAGCGTCGGATAGATCGTGGTGGACACAGACCCGCCTATTTCGCGAGCCGTGCAAGCAGCTCATCGTGCTCGATGAGCACAGCCTCGGCCGCTTCGCGAAACGCGGGCCGCACGCGTTTTCTGGCCAGGTAATCTCGGACGGCTTCCGTCAGGAGCCCGGCAAGCGTCCGCCCCTCCTCGCGTGCATGCGCGCGGAGCTCCTCCAACGCCTCCCGCTCCATCTTGGAGCTGAATTTCACCATTTCACTCATCAGATCAGAGTATGAGGCCTTGTCTTGACATGTCAAGATAGGGCAAGACAGGTCGTATCTATCGCACCGGGATCAGTCCAGTGGTTCACGAACTCACGCAGGGTCGGGCGTATCGCTAGCGCCGATGGGCGGTCCAGCGAGCGTACGCTCTTTGGGCGTAGGCCAGTCGTTCGGCCGGCGTCGGATAGCGCTTCTTGAACCAGCGAATCAGTCGCAGGGCTTCTTCCCGTTCGGCTTCGGACACGGGAGCGTCGACATAGGCTTGAAACTCTTCAGGCGTGAGCCGGCGATTGGAAAACCGTGCTGCCGCCTGAACGGCGGACAACGATGGAAGGCGACGGTCACTCATCCCGAGCCTCCTTCAGACGTTCAAGCAGGCGGATGTCTTCTGCGTCTTTCGGAAGAACGGGCAAACCCAAAACGACTAGAGCGCGACGTCCGTTCAGCAACGCTCGTGCGCCGCTAGCCTCGATGGCGGAAAAGAATGAGAGCTCGTCGAACGCGGATCCTCGCATGAGGCTAATGTCTGTGCTTTGCAGGGGGGATGCAACCGGCACACAGCTACTGCACCCTCACGCGGATCACGTCCGGCTGCGGCACGACCACCGAATAATGCGGATAGGCCAAGAGCCATGGACGACGTTCTTTGGAAGACGTCGGATTCGTGGGTCGCAACGGGGTCGTATCAAAGTAGATGAGGCTGCGCGGCCAGTGCTTTTCGCCTTGCTGTCGGGGCACGGGGCTCCGATCACGCTGGCAACCTTCCCAGGTTCGGATCGCGGCACTTACTCTCGGGCACCAACCTTCTCGAGACTAGCGACGTCTTGTAAATCCACCTGACGTCCTGCGGCGCGTTTGGCGCGTAGAAGGTCGTCGCGGCCAATGACCGGGAATGTGATGTCGTTCTCCTCGATGGTCACACGGCGGCCGTAGGCTTGTTCAAAGTCATCGAGACCGGGGATG
>JAFDFW010000489.1 GCA_019309605.1 Deltaproteobacteria bacterium
ACAGGGGTCGAGCCTGACCGCCCAGTTCGGCAACGAGCAGGGCCTGGACGACCTTTGGTACACCACCGAAGAAGCGCCCACGGAGGGCGTCGACGCACCGGCCTACGCAGAGCAGGGTCTTGGAAACCTATGGAACCCTAGTGAAAAAGCCAATACTTCCGGTGGGGTGATCGGTTCCTACGCCGATCAATCCCTCGGAAACCTTTGGCACTCAGCCCTGTGACCGGAGCAACATTACAATATGTTAAGTTGTGGGGGCGGAGCGATAAGTTTACTTTATGTAAATAATGACCCTGCTAGTCGAGAGTCGGGAGGCTCTGCCTGCACCGAAGCCCATCCCACGTCACAAAGGGCACTGGCTGTGGGGTGGAACCTTCGACTTTCAGCGGAACCCGGCCGAGTTCCTTCTCGACGCGCATGAGAAGTACGGTGACGTGTTCGTGACCCGGGTGTTGACCGGCCAGTCGTACTTCATTCGTGACCCGGAAGTCGTCAACGCGATCAACGTCACGCACGCCAAGCACATCTGCAAGCCCAAGGTGGTGAAGCAGATGTGGAAGCCATTCCTCGGCAATGTGGAAGCCATTCCTCGGCAACGGGCTCGTGCCGAACGACGGAGAGTCGTGGAAGCGGCAACACAAGTTGCTCATGCCAGGCTTCCACAAGATGCGCGTCGATGCTTACGCGCCGACGATGGCCGACTTCACGGCGGACATGGTGCGCGGCTGGAGGAACGGCGAGCAACGCGACTTCCGACAAGAGATGGTAGAACTCACGCTGCGCGTCGTTGCGAAGACGCTCTTCGACACGGACCTCGCGCACGACTCGGAGACCATCCACCAAGCAATGGCCGACATCGTCGAGGCGTTGATCGACCACGCACAGACACCGATTCCAACGCCGCGCTGGTGGCCGTCGAAACGCAACAAGCGGATGGTACGGGCGCTCGATACGATGGATGGCGTCATCGAGCGCCTGGTGACTGCGCGTCGCAGGCAGCAGAAGGACCGGGGTGACCTGATGTCCCACGCGGTGTTCGCCGCCGATGAGCAGGGCAGCATGTCGAACAAGCAGCTGCGGGACGAGCTGATGACGCTGATCTTCGCCGGGCACGAGACCACCGCGCACACCCTCACATGGGCGTGGTACCTGCTTGCGACCAATCGCGACAAGCTCGCAAGAGCGCAAGAGGAGATCGATCAGACGATCGGCGACAGGCCTATCGGTGTCGACGATCTTCGTGACCTGCCGTATCTCGAGATGTGCCTCAAGGAGTCGCTTCGCCGCCTGCCCGCGGTGTGGATCTTCGGGCGCGAGGCCCAGACCGATCTGCGATTGGGCGACTACTTCTTTCCGAAGGGGGCGATTCTCGCGATCAGTCCGCTCGCCACGGGGCGCAACGCGAAGTACTTTGACAATCCGCTTGAGTATCGACCCGAGCGCTGGACGCGCGAGTTCGAGCGCCAGCTTCCCAAGGGGGCGTACGTGCCATTTGCAGCGGGTCCGCGGGTTTGTCTCGGCAAGCAATTCGCCATGATGGAGATGCGAATCATCCTCGGGACGCTGATCCAGAACGTCGACATCAACCTCCTCGAGGGCTTCGAGCCGGACTTCCTCCCCGAGATCTCATTCAACCCCGGCGAGCGGGGCATGCAGATGAAGGTCCGCTTCCGCGATGGCGCACCGGTGTTGGCCGACAGTCGACACCGAAATCAAGAGATCTCGAGCACGCACGCGGCCTGAACGCGTTGGGGCCCGGCGGGCTGCCTCCTGCCGCGTGCGATGTGCCGCCCCCAGGCCAAATCTGGCCGGCCAGGTTGTTAACGAGGGTCGAATAGTCCGCAGCCCTATGCTGGAATCATTGATCTTTTTGCCTCTGATAACGTTAGTATCAGAAAATTCCAGCGTTAACCCTTGACGCACTGCGTCGACGTGCCCAGAATGGTGCGCATAGGAAACGTGGGACGTCTGCTCCAGTAAGTCGCCCGCGAAACCAGATTGGCGGTTCCCATGGATACTCCATTTCTAGTAGTGATTATGTCTATCGTCGCGCTTCACCTCGCCGCCCTCCTGGGTGGAGGTTTGGCTCTGGGCATCATGCGCCTGCTTGGGCATGCCCCGACCAGCATCGATGGGGCCGAAGGACGAGAGTCGATTCACTGAGCCGACTTGGCCCGCCGTGCGCGGTCTAGGTCAGCACCAGGAGGCTTGTTGCCCCGGCTGCTCTAGGAGCTCGCGCAGGTTGGCGGACACCACTCTGTAGCCGACATTGCCGTACAGCTTCTGCCTACCTTGGTCGAGGTAGTAGGTCGGGCTGCCTTCGATCTTGTGTTCGTCGCGCAGCTCGATGTCACGGCACATCTCGGCCATGGCCTCGCCGGATTTCAGTTTGGCGTCGATTGCGTTTGCGGGCACTCCAGCCTGACCAAGCACATCCAACAGCACGTCACGATCGGAGATATCACGCGCGTGCTCGAAGAACGCGGACCGAATCTGCCAAGTCGCTTCTTCGAAGAGGGTGCGTCCACCGAGCGCATCATGGCGTGCCGGGTCAATCACCCCTTCGTTGACGAGCACTCGCGCCGCACACAGCATTTCGTGAGCGACCGAGGAAGTCGTCGGTGCGACGTCGTTCCACACCCGCCCGTGGACCGAGACGTGAGGAAAATCCTCCGCGACCTTCCGCACATGCTCCCCGAATCCGGCATATCCGCCTCGATCTTTGCGCCCTTCAGCGATGCGATGATGGGTTGCGCCGAAGATGGGGATGAAGCGGTACTCCAGCTCGACCGAATCGCCGAACTCCTTTCGCACCTCATCCAACCGAACCTCGGCTACGTAGGCCCAGATGCACAAGACGTCGGACACGTACGAGATCTGTAGACTCATTCAAACACCATGTAAGCGATTCCAGCGATGAAGAGGAGGGCGAACACCACTAGCCATTGGCGCCAGATGTCGCTTTGAAGCGTGGAGTGATCGGCGGGCTCGACGGCTTCGGTTCGGGTGCACTTCGGACAGCGTGGGTCGTCGCCAGCTTCTTCGGGCACGAACTCGTGGTCGCAATCGGCGCAGAAGTAGCGTGTCGACACGGCGCTCACCACTGTCCGATGCCGCCCAAGTCGTGGACGTTCGTGAAGCCATTGCGCTCGAGCATTCGCTTCGCCATCGCACTACGGCTGCCGCTCAGACAGTACACGACGAGCTCGTCGCTCTTGTCGCCGAGCTCGTCCATCCGGCCCATGAGCTCTTGTATCGGGATGCTAACGGCGCCGTCGATGTGCTCTCCCGCAAACTCCTCCGGGCTTCGAACGTCGAGAAGCGTTGCACCGCTCGAAACGAGGTCGCGCGCCTCGCTGCCCGAGATTCGTACCGCCGAGAAACGCAGGTAGAGCACGGCCGCGACGA
>JAFDFW010000490.1 GCA_019309605.1 Deltaproteobacteria bacterium
TGCAGCGCGCACCTGGAGAATCGTTTCGTGTCTCTGCTCGGGTCGGACGATGCCGCGTGGTTCACGACCGCCCATGTTGAGATAGATGCCAGGGAAGTAGTTCAGCTCGTCGCTGAACGCGACCGTGTTTCGCATGTCGATCGCGCCGAAGCGCACGTTCGACTCCAGGCGGCTCGGGAGCCAGGCGTTGCCGAAGCGAAAGAGCTGCTCGCGGAGGCGCGGCGGAAACCGGCGCAACGCGATTTCCTTCAGCCGGGCACCGCCCCAGCCCCGCTGTTTCCGAAAGCGAAGCAGGCCGTGCTCCGCCAACAGGCGATTGAGGTACAGCACTTTGTCTGACGAACCGCCCGACCCGTGGTCGCTGAGCACTGTGAGCTCGGTCTCGTCGCCGCCGGCGGCTTCCAAGAGTGAGCCAACGGCGGCGTCCAGCGCTTGGTAGACGCGCAGGAGCCCACTTCGTTGTTCGTTCGAGACGCGGTTGGGCCGTCGTGGCGATTCCGGGTCGTGATGCGCCCACAGGTAGTGCGAAGCCGTATCGCTTTCGCCAAAATACACCGCGAAAACGTCCCAATCCTGTCGCTGCAGCAGCCAGCGAGCCCAGTCGGTCTTGCGTGCCACGCGGCGTTCGAGCGCAACGGGCAGCCGGTCGACCCAGCCAGGCTCGTCCGCGTGAAACTCGTCCACGTCATCGAACGTGGGAGCCCCAAACCTCTGCACCGTCTCGTCGTAAAGGGAACGCGGCCACATGAAGGAGCGATCCGCTTCGAACGCCACCGGCGCATCCCAGCCGCTCACGAAGATTCCGTGCGCGAGCTCCTCGGGAGGCCAAGTCGCTGGAAAGCTCAAACAGGCACAGCGAAGCCCCAACTGATCGAGCTGCCGAAAAACGGTCGGCACCTCCCGCGCGGTCCCCGCGGTAAACCGCACCTGGTACCCCTTACGCGTCGTGAAATCGAAGACTCCGTGACGCGCAGGGTCGGTTGGGGAGCTGTGCAGGGCCGAACTGCTGGACGAGACCGAGATCGAAGCCGTCGAGACCCACTACCAATGCCCGCGCGGCCATGCCGGGAGCCTAGCGCGTCGCGCTGGCGCTGGCCCCCCGTAAAGCCGACGCGTTGCGCCGTCCACGGGGCTTCGCTGGCGCTGACGCTGGCACTGACGCTGGCACTGACGCTGGCACTGACGCTGGCACTGACGCTGGCACTGACGCTGGCACTGGCACTGGCGGATTCGCCGTCACTGGGTCCAGTCCCTCCCCAAAATCCCCGGCGGCCTCTCCACCCCAAACACACTCAGAATGGTAGGCGTTACATCGTAAATCTCCGCCCCCTCGACGCGCCCGAGTCCCAATGTGCCGCCGCCGCTCATCACGAAAATCCCATCCCAATCGTGGTTGCAGCTGTCTGGGCCGGTGTCGTTCTCCGAGGCGACGATGCGATTGCCTCCGATCGACCCGATTGCTCGCAGTAGACCATCAGGTCGGGCGGGAAGCCTCGGGCTTGGCGGTAGTGTTCTTCCGGGATTCGAACTGACGTTGGGATGCGAATGCCTGCGTCGTCCGATGCATTTTGCAGCTCGCTGCACAGCTTGTCGCGCAAGGTGCGGAGGTCTGCCGGCGCGACTGTCCCGTTGGGTTCGCGGCCGGCTACGTTCAGGAACACCCTCGCGTAGTAGCCGCCCTCCGCCCAGGCCGTCGTGCGGCTCCAATCGACCTGTGCATGGTCCAACGGCGATGCGGCGGCGGGCGGCTCTCGAAGCGTCAGGTATCCCTCCCGGATCAACCATTCGTTGATGCAGAAACCGCCGTGCATGGCCCGTGCGCCGTGGTCGCTGACCACCATCACCGCCGTCTCCTCGTCGGCCAAGGCGCAAAGTCGTCCGATGTGGGTATCGAGCAACTGGTAGTACTCGCGCCCTAGGTGTTCCCACGGGTTACCCGATTCGTGTCGAGGGTGCTCCGGGTCGATATGGCGCCAAAACGCGTGATGGAAGCGGTCGACGCCGATCTCCACCGTCATCATGAAATCCGGCTGCTTCTCCTTCCAGACATGCTCCGCGATTTCGACATGCTGCTCGGTCATCAAGACGATGTCTTGGTAGATGCGATCGAGGTCGTCGGCGCGGAAGTTCTCCACATCGGCGCGATAGGATCCGAAGCGGTCGACGAGCTCGGCTTCGAGCCCTCTCGGGAAGCACCACGGGGCATCATTGCCGGGCCACATGAACCCCGAGACCATCTGGCCGCGAACCGGTGTTGGCGGCGAGGTGAGCGGAACGAAAAGCGAGGCCACTCGGTGGCCGTGCTCGCCAAGCCAATCCCAAACCCGTTTCACGCGAACGTCGCCACCGTTCGCCAGACGGAGCCCGGTTTCGCCCGGCACCCGGTTTCGGAATCCGTACAGCCCGAGCTCGCCAGCATCGCGCCCCGACACCATGCACGTCCATGCCGGCACCGTGATCGGGGGCTCTGAACTTCGCAGTGGTCCCCAGGTCCCGCGCTCCATCAAAGCCGATAGGTTCGGCATCGCGTCGCGGTACCGATCGAACACCAATCGAGGCGCGGCACAGTCGAGCCCGATCACCATCATTCGGCGCCTACCCATGAGTCCTGCCTTTAACCCATTAATAAAGGGGTCTGATCCCTTTTATTCTTCTATTTGGGGTCGACGATGTCGGCGGCTTCGTAGATGGTGCGCTCGAGGTGAGTAAGGTCAAAAGGCTTTTCAATTCGGAGGTTTGGGACGCTCTGGAGGAAATCGCGGGCGCGTTGGGTGAAGGCGCCTCCGGTCATGAAGACGATTCGGTCGTTCACCGGGGTCGCTCTTTGGAGCGCGGCCCGGTAGACGTCCATGCCTGTCATCTCGGGCATGATCAGGTCGCACAGGATGACGTCGTACGCGTTCTCCCCCATCAGGGCGACGGCCTCACGTCCATCGTGTGCGGTCGTGACGTCGTGCTCGACGAGCGCTTTTTGAATGAGTCGCGCGATGACAGGCTCGTCGTCGACGACCAACACCGACAGCTTGCCACGCGCGGCACGCCGAATCGCGCTCATCGACGGGGGTGGAACGGTTAGAGGCCGCTGCGCGCGTGCAGCTCTCGGCAGCACGACGCGGGCCACCGTGCCATGTCCAGGGTGACTCTGAATCTCGATCGTACCCTCGAGCGAGTGAACGATACGGCGACAGATCGAGAGTCCGAGACCGGTTCCGCGCCCCGCGGGTTTGGTCGTCACGAAGGGGTCGAATATGCGGCGGAGGAGCTGCGAGGAAATCCCGGGACCGGTGTCCTGCACCTCGATGCACACGCGATCCTTGTCGCCGCTTCGTGCCCGGACGGTGATCGTGTTTTGCATTCGGTCGCCCGGATCGATCGCCTGCGCCGCGTTGACGATCAGATTTAGGAACACCTGACTCACACGCGTCCGCGAGCCGCGAATGTACAGATTGCCTTCTTCGTACTCCCGCACCACCGTGGCTCGATGTTGCATCTCGGGCTGCGCCATTCGGATCACGGAATCGAGCACCTGTTTCAGGTTGACCGTCTCGACCTCGGCGCCGTCTCCGCCATGAGATAACGACGTGATTTCATTGGAAATCACGCGGATGCGCTCTGCGCCCTCGTAGGCCTCGCTGAGCAGCTCGGCCGTCTCGCTGGACGACATCTCGCCGGAATCCCGAAGCGAACGCAGATGGTTCCAAACGAATGTGAGGGGGTTCTTGATCTCGTGAATGATGCTTGCGGTCAACGTCCCGATTGCAGACATGCGCTCCGCCAACAACAGCCGTTGCTGAAGCTCACGCTCCGCGGTCATGTCGACGACCGACGCGATCGCGCGTTCGAGCCGCCCCCCCTCGCCTTCGACGAATCGCCAGTGCACGCGAACGTCTCTTGGTTCGCGCGCGCAGGTCATGATCGCGGTTTCGAGATGGACGTCGCGCTCGTTGCGGAAGGCAGCCATCAGCACGCGCAGGAAATCCGCTTTCGACTCGGCGGTCAGCAGCTCCAACGAGCGACGGATGCACTCTTCTTCGCCGGCGGCGCCGACCAGGGCAACCGCGCCGGCACTCACCCGATGAACCCGCATACGATTGAGGCACTCCGCGAGCGCTCCGGGGTCGTTTCGAACCAGAGCCTTGAACTCGTCGGCATCGTGGCAGCCCTGTGCCTCGATCCACTCCAGCGTGCCCCGGAAGTCCAGGTCCCAAAGGGCGCTCGGCAACAGCTCCCATCCGCGATCATCGCGGTCGGGTGTCGATTCTTTCGATTGGCGGATGAGACGAACCATGAGCTTGTCAGCAGGGAGCCTTCGGGCGGAAGGATCACCCGATCCTAGCGAAGAGCGGGCCGCC
>JAFDFW010000491.1 GCA_019309605.1 Deltaproteobacteria bacterium
GTCGGTTTACATGGGCAAATCGACCCCATCGCGCAACTGAAATCTAATGAATTCAGCATATTAGCACGATGTTTCAGCTATGAACTTTTCTCACCTTTCAAAGTAGAGATTAAGTGTTAGAACACCGCCTTCTCTGGAGGAGGAGACTCGTTTATGAATTTGAAAGTACTCATCAGCGCAATTTTTGCGTCTCTCATCGCGGTAGCCGGTTGCGATAGCAGCAGCGGCGGCGGCACAGCAGGCAGTGGCGGTACCGCGGGTAGCGGTGGCGCCGGCGGAGCTCCTGTAGCCCGCGACTGCGACAACTTGCCCGACCTCAGTGCGTACGCAATCACCGACGCGCCGGCCACCGACGCAGTTTGCACCCCTCCAATCTTCAACGACACGAACGAAACGGCAGGAGCCAACCTGCAGCTCCGCATCGACGACGCCAGCGCGGGCGATGTGGTCTGCATCGCGCCAGGCACGTACAACCTCGACCGACTCATCGCGATTTCACGAGAGCCCATCACGTTGCAGGGCACGGGTACTTCTCCAGATGACGTTGTTCTCCGGTTCGGCGGTGCGGGTAGCATGGGCGGCGTCAGCAGCACTCTGCCTGATGTCACGGTGGAGAACTTTTGGGTCCAGAACGCCCCCGCCACAACGAAAACCTGGAGGACAACGGCCAGTACGGCATCTATACGACCGAGAGCACCAACACGCTCGTCGAATACTGCCAGATGTCCGGCGGTAGAGATGCGGGCATCTACGTCGGCAAGTTCGTAGGCGGAATCGTCAGGTACAACCTCATCCACGAGAACGTCCTTGGCCTCGAGGTTGAGAACTCGGACGACGTCAAGGTGTACGAAAACGAGCTGGTGAACAACACCGGCGGTCTGATGGCGCTCCAGCAACCGCTCGGGGAAACCGACCGAATCTCCAACAGCAACATCGAATGGTATGACAACGACGTTTGGTGCAACAACCACCCGAACTACGCCCCCGAGGGAGGGATCATCTCCTTCGTTCCGGCTGGTACGGGTTTCATCGTCTACGCCGGTGACGGCATCGACATTCACGACAACAACGTCGAGTTCAACCAAACGGCCGGCTTAGCGGTCATCAGCAATACACTGCTCTGCCAGTTGACGGCAAAGGATTGCCCCGACGGTTTCCCAGAGGGCTACAACCCTTATCCCCAGAATATCTACCAGTACGACAACACGTACGTAGGCAACGGAACGCAGCCCGACGAAAACAGTCCCTTTGGTGCATTGTTCGCGGGTATCGGATGGGGCGGAGACAACCCCCCAGTGCCGGACGTGGTCTGGGACGGATACATCGAGCCGGACTACACGGGCACAAACGTCTGCATCGGGTCCACGAATCCGCCGTCGTACTTGGACTTCACGACAAACTCCTGCACCGAGACGCCTCAAGGGGACGTGGAAGCCTTCGGGGTCTGCGCCTTCTTCAATCAGAGCACGGACTCCACGCCAGCGCAGTGCGACAAGCCAGCTGAATAGCCCCTACTGAAAGAACGCCGCCACCATGCACAAGGCACCTAACTTAGTCTCTCTCCTCTTCCTCTCTCTACTCGCTGCAGCTTTGGGCTGCAGCGAGAGCTCCGGCACCGCAGGTGCCGGAGGCGCTGGCGGCACCGGTGGCGGCGCCGGCGCGGGCGGAATGGGTGGTGGAAGCGGCGGCGCAGGTGGCGGCACCGGCGGCACCGGCGGCATGATGGTCGGCAACTGCAATCCGGCCACACCCGATCGTCTTTCCAAGTGGAACCTCTTTAGCGACATCCGGAACCAGGTCCCTGAGGAAGGCGTGATCCCCTTCGATGTCACTTCCGCCTTGTTCACCGACTACGCGCTCAAGCGCCGCTTCGTGACCCTTCGCGATGGCGGAGAGATCGAGTACTTCGACGACACGACCCGGTGGCAAAGCCCGGTCGGCACCATTTACGTCAAGACGTTTGCCTACCCCCCCAACGACGCCGACCCGAGCTCAGACGGCAAGGAGCAACTCATCGAAACCCGCCTCCTCGTCCACTACGACGCGGAAGATGAGCGTAGTGGTTGCGGCGGGGAAGACTCTTGTTGGGATGTGCACGTGTACGTCTACAACGAGGACATGACCGACGCGGTTTGCGTGCGAACCGGCGCGGTGGTCTCCGTCACCTTCACCGACGAAGACGAGCAGCAGCGGACGATCGACGACTACGCCGTTCCCTCCAACGATCTTTGCTACCAGTGTCATGGAAGCTTCCCCAACTCCCGAACACTTGGGCCGTCGACTGGCATGCTGAACCGAGGGAACGACTACCTCGGCGTCTCCGTGGCGAACCAAATCGATCAACTTTTCACGTTGGGTATGCTCGACAAGGAACCGCAGCCGATCGACCAGCGTCCGACCTACGTGGACCCGGTCAACGATACCGACGCGGGCATCCATGAGCGCGCGCGATCCTATCTCGACCCGAATTGCTCCCACTGTCACGCCCCCGATGGCGAGGCCGAAGGCACGGGCGTCTGGTTCGACTACGTCACAATGGACCCCGTCGGCGCGGATCAATCAAGCTTCCTCAAGTGGGGTGTGTGCCGCACCGCGAGCTCGGTAGGGCGCCGAGTCGACTGCTTCCAGTCCAACGACATCGTTCCGGGCAACTCTGCTAACTCCCTGATGCCCTGCCGTATCAAGTCGGTGACTTTCGGCGAGATGATGGCGCCAATCGGCCGGAGCTCCTATCACGCACAGGGTCACGCCCTGATCGACGAGTGGATCGACGTCCTGCCCGATCTGTTCGACGGTATGCCGCGCGGCTGCGGACTCGGCGCGGGCGGCGCGGGCGGCGCGGGCGGCGGCGGATAGTCTATGCCCGGTCATACGAGGGCCATTCTCGCCCTTGCAGTGCTCTTCGCTGCTTGCGGCGGCACGGCTGGATCGAACGACAGTCCCGGAGGATTGGGTGGCCAAGGAGGCTCAGGAGGCCCATCTCGCGTGGTGCCACCGCTGCCATGGCCTGCCGTAGCATTCCCTTCCCTGCCGGACGTCGTGGTGGACGTCTCGAAGACCAGGGTCGAGCTCGGACGCCTCCTTTTCTTTGATCCCATATTGTCCGTGGATCGGGAGACCGCCTGCGCAACCTGTCATTTGGCGCAATGGGGCATGGCCGACGCGCTGCCGCAGGCGATCGGTCATGGCGGAGGGCTTCTGTCGGGTCCCAGCAGGGTCGGCTCGAATACCCTCCGCCGGAACTCGCTCTCACTCTACAACGTGGCATTCCGGTCACCCCTGCTTTGGGACGGACGTGCCGCGACTCTAGAAGAGCAAGTGCTCATACCTCTACTAACCGAAAACGAGATGAATCGTGACCCCGACGAACTCGCGACCGACGTTGGGGGCATTCCCGAGTATGCCGCCCTCTTTGCCGATGCATTCCCCGAGAATCCAGAAGTCACAATCGAAAACC
>JAFDFW010000492.1 GCA_019309605.1 Deltaproteobacteria bacterium
GATGGGCGCGAAGGTGGATCGTCGTTTGACCGCCCCGATCAAGTGTGGCGGCTTGATGGTAGCCGGCGGGAAAGACTTCGGCGGTCATCTCGGTCCCTACAAGAAGTCCCAAGGCCTCTTCGAAGGCGGCGCGGAGCTCCTGGTCATACCCGATGCCGGTCACTGGCCCCATCGGGAAGAAGAATCCCAGTTCACCGATGCGCTCCTTCGATTCCTGGAGAAGCTCCCGTAAAAAGCCGTTTCCCGGGTCTTGACGAAAGTAGTTGACAGCCTCAACTATTTAGTTGCATCATTCAACTATTGGAGGCTTTGATGAAAAACGATCAAGTACATGACGTGGTGAAGTCCGGATACGCGGAGGTCGCCCGCCAAGGTGGCGGCTGTTGCGGCAGCGCGCCCTCGAGCGCCCATGCGAAGACGGCGGCCCTCATTGGCTATGCCGAGGCTGACGTCACAGGCACTGCGGCCGATGCCAATCTCGGGCTTGGTTGTGGCAACCCGACGGCGCTGGCGAGCTTGAAACCAGGCGAAACCGTGGTGGATCTGGGCTCCGGCGCCGGGTTCGACGCCTTGCTGTGCGCCGAGAAGCTCGGCCCGGAGGGCCGCTTCATCGGCGTGGACATGACTCCCGAAATGCTGGAAAGGGCGCGCACCAATGCGGTGAACGCCGGTCATGCGCGGACGGTCGAGTTCCGAGAGGGGCTGATCGAGAACCTCCCTGTCGCGTCGCAGAGCGTGGACGTGGTGATCTCCAACTGCGTCATCAACTTGAGCCCGGACAAGGGGCAGGTGTTTCGCGAGGCCTATCGCGTGCTCAAATCGGGCGGACGTCTCGCCGTGAGCGACATCGTGCTGAGCGAGCCGTTGCCGCCCGACATCGCCAAGGTCGCCGCGAGCTGGATTGCCTGCGTCGGCGGCGCACTGACCGAAGAAGAATACTTCGGTCACATGCGAGCCGCTGGCTTCGAGAACATCGAGCACACCCGCAAACCAGCCGGCCCGATGCTGACGGCGAACTTGCAGGACCCGATGTGGAAGGCGGCGATCGATCTCGTAGGCGAGGAGCGGATCAACGAGCTCTCCAACACCGTCTTCAGTTACTCCATCACAGCCGAGAGGCGATGACCTCGGTCGTCGAAGACATCATCGCGTTCTACCGCATGTTCTCCTCGTTCGAGCGCGAGGAGATCTGCTGCGGATCGGTGAGCCCCGCGCAGTGCGTGCTTCTGCAAACACTAACAGAGGGAGAGTGGGATGTGAGCACCCTCGCCTCCGAGTCGAGGGTCACCAAGGGCGCGATGACGCGATTGGTCGACGGACTCGCAAAGCGAAGCTGGGTGAGGCGCGAAAAGGCGCGAGACGACGCCCGCCGAGTCCTCGTCTCCCTCACCCCCGACGGCCAGAAGGAAGCCAAACGCCTCCACCGCCTCACGGAAAAAAGCATCGCCACAATCCTGAATCGAATCCCCAAATCCGACCGCCCCCAAGTCATCCGCAGCCTCAACCTCCTCCGCAACGCAGCCGAACAAACGAGAACCCACCTAGACTGCTGCTAGTGTGCGGATCTTTTTCCTTGTGGTCGGCTTTCGTCCTCGTCGCTCCGCTGCGAGGCACATGAGTGCCTCTCACTACGATCCTGCGGGCGCGCTCGACCACAAGAAAAAATCTCTCGCACACTAGGTTTCTGGATCAAACATTGGTTCGACGGAAAAGGGGCCGGAGCTCTTTTAGGTGTGGATGACGGTTAGTTGGTTGGCGGCATGTTGGGCCCGGAGGACTTTCTTGTCGAACTTGCCTACGCTGGTTTTTGGGATTTCTTCGATGAAGGTCCAGCGTTCGGGAAGCCACCAGTTTGCGACTTTGTTTTCGAGGTACGCGCGGAGGTCTTCGGGGGTGATCGTGCTGCCTTCTTTTCGGACGATGCAGGCCAGTGGGCGCTCGTCCCACTTTTCGTCGGGGATGCCCACGACTGCCGCCTCCGCAACCTCCGGGTGCGCGATGATGGTGTTTTCGAGCTCGACGGAGGAGATCCACTCACCGCCTGACTTGATGACGTCTTTGGCGCGGTCGGTGATCTGTGAGTAGCCTCGTTCGTCGATGAAGCCGACATCGCCAGTGCGCAACCAGCCGTCGTGAAACCTCTCCGTGTCGTCGACGCCGTAGTAGCTGCCGGTGACCCAGGGGCCACGAACCTCGATCTCGCCAACCGACTCGCCATCCCACGGCAGCGTTCGTCCCTCGTCGTCGACGATGCGTAGTTCGATCCCTGCAACTGGCCGACCCGTTCGGCTTCGGTAGCGCCAGGCTTCTTCGCCTTCGACTCCGCGAGGCACCGACCCGATCGTTCCGAGTGGACTGGTTTCGGTCATGCCCAAGAGCTGCAGAATCGTGACGCCGTAGCGTTCATCGAAGGCTCGCATCAACGACTCGGGGACGGCGGAGCCGCCACAAATGACCAGGCGAAACGAGGATAGATCGATGTCTTTGCCCTCGCCGTAGTTGAGAACACCCGTCCAAATGCTTGGAACAGCGCCCGCAAGGGTCGGACGGTGACGTTCGATCATGGCGACCAGGGGCTCGGGCTGAAGAAATCGAGTTGGCTGAAGGAAATCCGTGCCGACCCACCAACCCGCATACGGTAGCCCCCAGCAGTTCGCGTGAAACATCGGAACGACGGTGAGGACCATGTCGTTTTCGTTCAGGCCGGCGACCGCGCCGGACGTGAGAGCGTACGAGTGCAGCACCGTCGAGCGGTGGCTATACACGACGCCCTTGGGGTCGCCGGTCGTGCCGCTGGTGTACGCCATCGAAGCGGGTGCGCGCTCATCGAGGACAGGCCAGTCGATACCGGGGGATTCGGACGACAGAAGCTCGTCGTATCGATGAAGCGACGCTCGCGGCGCCTCCCGAAGGGGCGCGTCGTCGCCATTGCCGACCACGATGATGTGCTCCACCGTTTCCATGTCTTTGGCGACCTTCGCGAGCACCGGGACCAGTGTGTCGTCTACG
>JAFDFW010000493.1 GCA_019309605.1 Deltaproteobacteria bacterium
TCAACCGGGCTCGGGTGATCTGTATGGCCGGTAGCATGCCGAAAACCAAGGTGATAAGCGACGAAACGGCGATGGCGAATCCTAGGACCGTGCCGTTGAGACTGAGCTGTTCCAATCCCGGTATCTCAGCCGGGGCGTGCGCCCGAAGAACCTGAACGCCCCATCCGGCAAGTACGATACCGGCAACGCCGCTCAGCAGTGTGAGCATGAAGCTTTCGCTCAGCAGCAACCGCACGAGGTGGCCTCGACCGGCACCGAGCGAAACGCGCAGTGCCATCTCCCGGGAGCGTTCGACGGAACGTACCAATAGCAGGTTGGCCACATTGAAGCAGGCAATCATCAAGACCAAGAAAACGGAGGCGAATACGAGCCCCAAAACCATCCGGGACTCCGCTCCGACGAGGTCCTCCTTCAGGGTCACGAGCCTAGCGGCGATTTTGCCGCGTTTGGCCGGGTCCTCCCGAGCAACGCGATCGGCAAGAGAGGCGACTCGAACGCCGGCTTCCTCCATGCTCACACCGGGCTTCAATCGAAGCAACGACCTGCCGGAGTAGTTGTCGCGGCGCCGTAGATCGTCCCGCAGCGGATACCCGACATCGTAAGGGATCCATATCTCAGGCGTCGATGGAAACGCGGACTTTGCGTCGAAAATGCCGATGACGGTATAGGGCACGTCGCTGAGCAGAACCGTCTCACCCACGATGTCCTGCCGTCCGCCGAACCGACGGTTCCACAAGGCGCGGCTCAATACGACGACCTTCTCGGCACCCGGTTCGAAGTCGTCCGATTGGAGCAAGCGTCCGGCGAGAGGCCGAATGCGCATCAACGGGAAATAGTCCTGCGTGACGACGAGTGCAGAGAGTTTTTCCGGCTCACCGTCGCTCGTAAGGTCGTATCTATTCTGGAAAAACAGCGCCGCTTGTTCGAAAAGGTCCTCTTGCTGCCGCCAGTCGAGGTAATCGGGATAGGCGGTCGACCGCCACTCGAAGCCGGTCTCGCGATTCGACATCAACGGTACGACGAGACTTTCCGACTCCGCGTACGGGAGCGGACGCAAGATCATTGCGTCGATGACGCTGAAAACGGCAGTGTTGGCGCCGATCCCCAATGCCAGCGTCAAAACGGCGACGGCGGTGACGCCGGGCCGCTGGCGAAAGATGGTCAGACTGTGTCGTAATCCTGAGCTCAGCACCGGCGGGCCTCCTCGGGAAAAATACGGCACTCCCTCTCCACCTTGGACGTCGGGAGGTACCGAAAGGTTTACTAGTGGTCTGATCCGCTCATGATGGGGGAAAAACCCCGGGACGGCTGCTAGAAAGAATCAGCTTGCGCTTGTTTGGAGTGGCCCATCTCGGGTGCCGGACGGTGGTCCCCTCGACCGTAGGCCCAGGGCCACGGTGATGTCGGCTACACGCATGTACAACAGCTTCGGCGAGCAGTTTCCCCGAGGCAACTTTGACCTCCTTGGCGTTGTTGCCCTCGGACAACCGCGGGCTGGATCACTTTTCTCGAGCACACCCCGGCTATTTCTCGGTAGCACCTGGCGGATAGTCGCTGGAAGCAAGATAGGCCCCAAATTCGTTGACGAGGACGCCTGCCAGATGGGAGAAATCACCCGTGAAGGGTGTCGGCTCCCACCGACCCGTATGATGGTGGAAACTGAGACCATAGTGGTCCGGACCGAGAGGTGTCAGGCGGGCAACGGGTTCTTCGTCGGCATGGACGTAAAGGAAGCCGCGTTGCGCCTCGACGGTAACCTGGAGGTAGTTGCCGAGACTGCGGATCGCCGCGATGAATCGCTCGGCTTCTTCGGGGGCGGGCTTGCGGCGTTTTGTAGTCTTCACGTTCCTCCCGGCTCTACGCGGCAAGTTTGTCCTCGCCTTGCAGAGGGTACCCGCTGAATTTCCAACGGAAGGGGTGGGCTCGTTCCTGGTTCCAAAGGGCGATGAATCCGAGGAGAGCTGTGCGCAACTCGTCCTTGGAGTGAAAGTCGCCATGTCGCAGGCACTGACGGTGCACGATGCTGAAGAACAGCTCCACTTGGTTGACCCAAGACGCGTGCTTGGGCGTGTAGTGGAAGACAAAGCGCTCATCATTGCGGCGGTTGAATTGCAACCAGCGCTTCGTTGGACCGTCGAAGTGGATGTTGAGGTTGTCCCAGATGATGTGAACGGTTCCCTTGGGGTACTCAGCGGCGACCTCGCCCATGAAGCGCACCAAGTCCTCGCCCTTACGTGTCTCGCCGCAAGTCGCCACGACATGTCCGGTGAGAACATCGAAGGCCGCGATCACGGTCTGCGTTCCGTGCCGCTTGTATTCCCATTCTCGACGGGGGCAGCCTCGCGGCGTTCCAGGGCCCCAGTGATCGGGGAAGCGGTGTTCCGTAGCTTGCACACCCGTCATCTCATCGATGCAGAGCACGGTGGTGCCAGGTGGCGGGTTGAGATAAAGCTCGCAGATCTCGGTCACCTTCTCCCGAAACTTTGGGTCGGGACTATGGAGCCATCCTCGCACAAGATGCGGTCGTATGTCGCCCTGCGAGAGGATCCGCTGGACGGTCGTCCAACCAATTTGAGGGACGATCCTGCGAGCGATCGCCTTTTGTCGCACTTGCTCGATGGTACGCGTGATCGGGATGTACTTTTCCTTCCCACTCTTGTCCTTCCCGGTGTTCTTCTGGCCGATGGGCTCGCAGGCCAAGGCGATGATCTCGCAGCGGGTCACCGAGCCGAACTTCGGAGCGTGGCCGCGGCGCGGAAGATCCCCTAGGCCCTTTAACCGCTTGTCCAGGAATCGACGTCGCCAGCGTTCCACTTTGCTCACAGGAACCTCGAGGCGCACGCCGATCTCTCTCGCGCTACCCCCTTCGGCACAGGCCAGGATGATCCCAGCTCGTGCCGCGTCACGTTGCGAACTCGTCGGAGCGCAGACCCTACGCCGCAACTCCGTGTGCTCCTCGGGCGTGAGTCCGACAACCAGTGCCGGACGTCCACGTCTTACTGATGTCCAGCACTTTCTTTTTCGATCGCCATGAGCGGATTGGACCACTAGTCCCTATTGGGCGATCGGTCTATTGTCGGTGTGCTTCGCCTGCACCCAGTTCACCGAAGGTGCCTACTGGTCGGCAACGACCTTCGTGGCACGCCGCTACGCTGCGGGAGCTACCGGTGTTCTCAATACCGGCGGTAATCTTGGCGGGGTGATATCCACGCCTTTGATCCCGATTTTGGTCCACTACTTCGGCTGGCACGCCGCGCTCGGTACGGGCTCGCTGTTTGCATTGCTCGGCGCCGCGCTGTGGATGTTCGTCCGAGTCGATCGGCCCAATCGAGTCGAACCGTAAACCTTCTGCCTCCGAACTTCCACCACATCGCTTCTTATTGCCGCTAGAACCATCAGACTTGCTTTGTGTAGAGCGTCTGTGTCGGGAATGCGAAATCCAGACCGGCCGAGGTGAATTTATTGAGTATCGACATGTTGACGTCCGTCTGCGCCCCGAGAATGTCGGCGCCGGTCTTGATGTAGTAGATGAAAAGGATGTTCATCGCGGAGTCTCCGAAAGCATTGAATGAAACGAGGACCTTGTCTTCCAGACCGTCGGTGCCGGCGGCGATGTCCTTGAGAATCTCCATGGCCTCCTGCATCTTTTCCGGTTTCGTGTCGTAGGTGAGACCCAGATTCAGAACGACTTTACGTGAAGGCTCCAAACTGATGTTTTCCACCGGCATATCGGAGAACTTAGAGTTGGGGATAGTCACCACCCGTCCTTCCAGGGTTTCGAGTCTCGTGCTTCGAACTCCGATTTCGCGGATGAAGCCGTCGTAACCGGCGACCTTGACGCGGTCGTTCAAACTGAACGGCCGGTCGGTGAATATGGTGAAGCCGCCGAAGATGTTTGAAACGGTATCCTTGGCTGCCATGGCGAGGGCCAAACCACCGATGCCGAGTGCTGCAATCATTGCGCCCACGTCGTAGCCGGCGTTGTTGAGGGCGACGATGATACCCACGGCCCAGATGCTGATCTTCATCCCCTTGCGAACGATGGGAAGAAGCTGATCATCGAGATCGGTTTCCGACTTCTCTGTGATGGGCACTAGGTACTCCCGGACGAAAGCATCGAGCAGTCGGGCGAGCAACCATGCGATAGTGAGAATGATGAGAAAGTGGATGATATTGCTCGTCCAGCGCTCGGCCGGTTCGGGAAGCGTGAGGGTTCCGAGCCCCACCCAGACGCCGCTCACGGTAATGATGAAAACAATGGGCTCTTCGATCATGTCTATGATGAGATCGTCCAGCTTGGTTTTGGTCTTCTCGGTGAACTTCTTGATGACGTTTCCGAAGATCCAGTAAATCACCTTCCCGACGATGACGGCGCCGACGATGACGCCTAGCGCCGTCAACCATTGCGTTGCGGTGTTGCCGTAATAGGTTTGGCCCAATAAGTCTTCGAACATGACAGTCCTCCTGAAAGTCCCGATATGTATGTCTCGGTGTCAGGGCAGGTGTGAGAGTCCGGCTGTTGGTTCTCTGCCCCGATTCGTGCGCGCGCAAAGGGTGCAAAAGATATACGATTCGAACGAAGAGTTCAAGGTGAAACAGGAGAGTCGATGGAGCGAATCAAGGCTTCGACGAACCGTCGGCCTTTCGGATCGCCGCCCAGTGCGAGGGCCTCCACGAGAGCCACCCGAGCCTCGTCCCCTCGTCCGAGATTCTCGAGGATGATACCGAGAAGCTTTAGGCCTTCGAAGGTGGTTTCGATCTCGAGAGCCGTTCGGCAGGTCTCGAGAGCTTCATCTTTTCTTTCCGACGTGAAATAGGAAGAGGCGAGCTCGATGTAGGCGTCCGCCGGCGAGCGGTAGCCGGTGACATGATCGATCACGTCGCTCGAATGTCGAGCCATTCCGGCGCGAATCGATTCGATCTGATCTCTATAAAGACTCTTCGGGGCTGCGAGCTCGAGAAGAAGGTTGTCATCCGTATTGAGCCGAGCATCGCGTGAATAAGCCGCAAGGCCTCTTTCGTCCAGGCGGAGGTCGGCCAACAAGTCGAAGGGATAGTGGACCATGGTGCCCGAAAGGCTCTCTTTGATTCGAGGACGGCTGAACAGCGCCTCCATTCGTGGAATGTCGAAGCGTATGGGTTTGCGGGATCCAAGCAAGATCAAGTCTCTATCTTTGAAAACCAAGGTATGAGGAAAGACGCTCCCGAACGTGGCCAACAAAGAGCGGGTCGACTCCTCCGACATTCCGTAGAGGTGGAACCACTGAGAAAGGATTCCGTCCGGACGGAGACGAGAAGCGGCCAGCTCGAAGAAGTCCTTGGTGAAGAGATTGGCCACGCCGGTGATCCAAGGATTGGAGGGCTCGGAGATAATGAGGTCGTAAGTTTCTTCGTTTCTGAGAAGTAGGCTGCGGGCATCCCCCAGGATCAAGTGCAAACGTGAATCCTCGAGGGGATTTCCGTTGATCGAATTGAAAAAGCGCGAAGCCTCGACAACGGCCGGTTCGATCTCGAAGGCGTCCACCTTCTCGACGTCATGCGAAAGGACGGCGCCCGCTGTCATCCCGCTGCCCCAGCCGATGATGGCGACTTTGTTGGCGTCGGCGGCCAGAAGTGG
>JAFDFW010000494.1 GCA_019309605.1 Deltaproteobacteria bacterium
ACCTCCCCTGGGCGCCCTCCCCGTTGTCCGGCGTGGAGCGTCGAATGCTCGATCGCGTTGGCGACGAGGTGGCGCGGGCCACTTCGATTGTCAGGTATGAGCCCGGCAGTCGGTTTTCGGCGCACACGCACGACTTGGGCGAGGAGTTTCTGGTGCTCGACGGGTTGTTCATGGACGAGCATGGCCATTACCCAGCCGGGACGTACGTGCGAAACCCGCCCGGCTCGAGTCACGCGCCGTACACGGAGGAAGGCTGCACGATCTTCGTGAAGCTTCGCCAGTTCGACCTCGACGATCGGACGCCGGTGCGCATCGACACACGCAACTCGCCGTTTGTCCCGGGCGCTGTCCCAGGTCTCTCGGTCCGCCCACTACATGAGTTTCGCGGCGAGAACGTCGCGCTGGTGCGTTGGGAGCCGGGGACCAAGTTCCACCCGCACATGCACATGGGCGGTGAGGAGATCTTCGTTCTCGAAGGGACGTTCTCCGACGAGCACGGTGACTACCCGGCCGGCACGTGGATCCGCAGCCCCCACGCAAGCGAACACCAGCCGTTCTCCCGCGAGGGTTGCCTCATCTACGTGAAGGTGGGGCACTTGTTGCCCGGCGTGTGAACGTAGCTTGCGGAGGGCGTTCGGAAATATCGCAGAGCCAGGGAAACGGGAAGCCGCGGTGGCCGACATCTGCGCATGCGCGCCTCTCGCCTCGGCACCCGCGACCGCCTAGACAATTGGTAACTATTATGTTACCAATTGAATCAGGTCATGTTCTCTCCTACGAAGATGCCCTTGGCAGGAGCTCCTTTGATGCCTGGTTCAACAAGCTTCCTCCCGTCGCCGCCGCGAAAGTGGCCGTCACGCTTACCCGACTCGAAAGAGGCAACGTCTCCAACGTCAAGAGCGTGGGAGCCGGCGTTCATGAGCTCAAGATCGATCACGGCCCCGGCTACCGTGTCTACTTCGGAAGAGACGGGGACATGGTGATCATTCTCCTCGGCGGCGGCACGAAGAAGAAGCAGCGAGCCGACATCAAGGCCGCGAGAAGCCGCTGGAAGGACTACAAAGCCCGCAAACGAAAGGAGCAGTGACATGGCGCTCACACGAGATTTCAAGGCGACGGTCTTCGCTCGAGTGCAAAAGGACCCGGAGTTTCGTAGCGCCCTTCTCGTCGAGGCTGCGCAAGCCCTGATCGACGGTGAGCCCGATATCACGAAGTCCGTTCTCCGAGACTACATCAACGCAACCATCGGCTTCGAGCAACTCAGCCAAGAAGTCCGCATACCGAAGAAGAGCATCATGCGAATGCTAAGCCAGTCTGGAAACCCGACCACCCAGAACATGGCGCTGATCCTCGCTTGTTTGAACGAGCACGAGGGCTTGAGACTCAAGGTTTCATTCTGATTCGCGGGCGCGTTGATCTCGGCGACCCGCCTACCTCGATCGTCCCGTCCTCGTGAGTCTTGACCTGGTCGCCTGTCTTCACCGCCCGTTCTCCCGCGAGGGTTGCCTCATCTACGTGAAGGTGGGGCACCTGTTGCCATCTGCCGTGGTTTCTTCTTGAAGTTCGGCTGACGCCAACGCATCGTCTCTTGCATGGCGAACGCTTTCCTCTGGGGCCTACTTGCCGCGTCGTCCCTGGTCCTCGGTGGGTTGCTCGCGTCGTGGCTGCCTCTCGGAAAACGCACGCTCGGAATCATCATGGGGTTCGGCGCTGGTGTGCTGCTCTCTGCGACGGCCTATGAATTGGTGTTCGAGGCGGTGAGCCTCGCCAAGGGGAGCGGAATGCCCACACTGGGGTTCTTGGCAGGGGCGTTCACCTTCTTCTTCAGCGACAAGCTGATCGGAAGGATGGGCAGCGAGGACCGCGAGACCGCCGGCGCCGCCGGCTCGTCCAAGCTGTTTGTTCCGCTGGTCCTCGGAATCATTCTCGATGGCGTGCCCGAGTCGGTCGTGATCGGCCTCGGCGTGCGAGAGACCGGTACCGTCAGCCTGGCCATGCTGGTCGCGGTGTTCATCTCGAATCTCCCCGAGGCCGCCGCGAGCACCACGAGCATGAGGTCCAGTGGGTGGAGCCGAACGAAGATACTTCTGCTCTGGGTGGCGATCGCATTGGTCTGCGCGCTTGCCTCTGCGGCGGGCTATGCCCTCCTCGGCGACGCGTCACCCTTCGGTTTGTCGATCGTCCAAGCGTTCGCGGGCGGAGCCATTCTCATGATGCTCGCGAACACGATGATCCCGGAAGCCTACGAGCACGCAGGCAAGCTCGCTGGGGTGTTCACGGTCCTTGGATTCGCGGCCGCAGTCTGGGTCGTCGTGCTCGAACACGCGGGCGCGGGCTAGAGGCCGAAGAACGGCGGCGGCGGAGCCGAAATCTCTAGACACCGCTGTACCAGAAGGGCACGATTCACGGCCCAGGCTACCTGCATGGGAAATGGGAGCAGACCAATGCGAATCCAACTTCATTTACTAGCCATCGTCTGCGCGAGCGCAGTGCTTACCCTCGGTTGCCAGCCCGCTAAGGAAGCCGCCACGACGGAGCCTGTTGCTGAAGCGCCGAAGGCTCCAACTTCGGAACCGAACGCGGCTGCGCCGAGTCCCCGTGGCGAGCCCGGCGACGCTCCCGCGGCCAAAGCGGAGGGGCAGCCCAACATCGTGGTGATCTGGGGCGACGACATCGGCATCAGCAACCTCAGCACGTATTCCGAGGGGCTGATGGGCTATTCCACACCCAACATCGACCGCATCGCGCGCGAGGGGATGAAGTTCACGGACTACTACGCCGAGCAGAGCTGCACCGCGGGACGCTCATCCTTCATCACTGGCCAGAGCGTCTTCCGGACCGGGTTGAGCAAGGTCGGGTTGCCCGGCGCCACGCAAGGCCTGAGCGACCAAGACCCGACGATTGCTGAGCTCCTGAAGGGCCAAGGCTACGCGACCGGGCAGTTTGGCAAGAACCACCTCGGCGATCGCAACGAGTTTCTGCCCACGGTGCACGGCTTCGAC